>CAYHCR010000068.1:0-9632 GCA_964354895.1 uncultured Myxococcales bacterium
GTCGGCGGCTCTGCCGGTGGCGGCCAGGGCGGCAGCGGGGGCTCTGCAGCCTCGCTCTGCCCGGGCGGGGTCCTGCAGGGCGACGCCAGCGTCGGCCGCGCCGCCGACCTGGGCGCGCTCCTCGGCTGCACGGAGATCACCGGCTATCTGGACGTGAATGCCGCCGACCTGGGCGCCCTCTCGCTGCCGGCCCTCACCTCCGTCGGCAGCCACCTGCTCCTCCAGCGGCAGCGTTCCCTCGTCGCCGTGGAGCTGCCGGCGCTCGTCTCGGTCGGGGGCACCTTCCGTCTCGACGGCGATGCCGGGTTGACCGTCCTCTCCCTCCCCGCGCTCACCTCGGTTGGTGAGTTCGGGATCATGGCCGACCCAGGCAGCACCGCGGCGCTGGCAGGCCTCTCCCTCCCGGCTCTTGTCTCGGTCACCGGCGAATTCGGTGTCGCCAGCACCCGCCTGGGAGGCGTGGAGCTGCCCCGGCTCACCTCGGTCGGGGGCGGATTCTCGTGGGAGGCGAACGCGGAGCTGGGCTCGCTCTCCTCGCCCCGGCTCGTCTCGATCGGCAGGAGCCTCCGCATCGGCTCCAACGGTGCGCTGACCAGCCTCTCCTTGCCCGCGCTCACCTCCGTCGGGGGCGAGCTCAACGTCACCGGCAACACCAGCCTGCCGACCTGCGCGGCGCAGGCGATCCTCGATCGACTGCTGGCCGCAGGCTTCTCCGGCTCCGTCTTCCTCTCCGGCAACGACGACACCGGGAGCTGCCCCTGAGCGGTCGGAGCTTCGCCTGCAGGACCTTCAACCCACGTACCCGGGCAGGGGCGCAAGGACCGGCCGCGGTGGCCGGCGACCGGTGAGCCGTTGCCGGATGGTTGGGTCGGGGCGGATTTCGCCGGACTTTCGGTGATTTCGCGCGGCTCCGCCCGCCGGTCGAGCGCACGGTCGGTCGGTCGGGGTCTCGCGCCGAGGTGCTCGAGGATCTTCGCCGTCACGGTGGGCTCGTCGAGGAACGCCACGACGCGCCTGCGGCCCGGGCAGGTCGGGCACTGGAAGACGTCGATCTCGAGGGAGCGGCGCAAAAGCGCGGCTTTGCGCTTCCTCCGGTAGACGAGGCGTCCGTCGGGCAGCTCGCGCAGTCGGGAGACGGCGAGCGGTCCGCGGGCGCCGTAGACGCAGAGCCGCTCGATACCCTGGCGGTCCTCGCCGTGCCGGTGTGTATTCATGTGTGAATTTGCGTGCAGCGAGAAGCCACTCGATCAGCCGGGCGGGCTCAAGTCGATCACGGCCACGCGCTCCTGCAGCCAGAGCGCCACGGCGAGGGCGAGCGGCCCGCGGTGCAGGCCGCGCACGCCGACCCAATTCTTGCTTGCGGTGGGGAGAAATCCGCCCAGCACCGCCCAGCCGAAGCCGAAGAAGAGCTCGTGACCGTTCCAGAGCAGCGCCGGCAGCGACGAGGCGGGGAGCGTCAGGGCGCCTGCGAACACGAGCGCCCAGAGCGGCGGCAACACAGCGCCCGCGAGGCACGCGAGCAGGAAGAAGGGCCGAAAGCCGACCAGCCAGAGCGGGTGGCGCAGGAGCGCGGTCACCCGGGCGTCAGTGCTTGTGTGCGGCGTCGGTCGCCGCGTGATCGCCGTGCGCGCACGTCGCCGCTGCTTCGGGCGTCGCGGTCGCGCCGCCCATCTTGAGGAAGTGTACGAGCAGCACCAGATCGGCGGCACCGTCCGGGACGACCTCGTGCTCCGAGCCCGGCGCGATCAGCACGACGTGGCCGGGCGCGAGCGAGTCGGTCGTGCCCGCCGTGGTCACCTTCCCGCTGCCGGAGATCGCCTGCAGCGTGATCGCGAGCCCCGCCTTGTGCTTCTGGAGCTTCGTGCCCTTGCGCAGCGTGATCGAGACGAGCTTCACGAACGGTGTGTCGAGCAGCTCCTTGACCTCCCGCGGCTGGCCGTCTCCGGGTCCGGTCGGGAGCGAGACATCGTGGGTCGGACACGCCTGCGCAGGGGCGGCGACGGCGACCACGAGGAGGAGGGCTGCGACGAAGATGGCGAGGCGGTGCATGGGGAACTCCAGGGGGCATCGTGCGCTGCCGATCGAGCAGCGCCCTTCTCGGAGGACGCAGGGCCCGAACTAGCACGTCGCGGGCCAGCGCTGCGCTCCCTCGTCGGGCCTGCGGGCGCCCGCGGGTTGCGACCGAGAGCTCGCTCTGCGATGGTCGGCGGTCGTCAGGCGATGACGTAGTCCATAGAGAGCCGAACCCGGCAGGAGACGCGCGCGATGCTGCACGTAGAGGTGAGCGGCCGTGGTCCCCGCAGCGTGATCCTCCTGCACGGGGCCCCGACGCCGCCCGAGCTGCTCGCGCCGCTCGTCGAGGTGCCGGAGGCGGGGTTGCGTCGGCTCGTCGTACACCTCCCCGGCTATGGCCGGAGCGCGCCCAATCCGCCGGGCGCGGGGCTCGAGGAGACGCAGCGGCGCCTGATCGAGACGCTCGAGGCCGCAGAGGTGTCCGATTGCGCGCTCGTCGGCTACTCGGCCGGCGCGTATCTGGCGCTGGCGCTTGCGTGCTCCGGGCGTGTCCGGCCACGGGTCGTCGTCTCGCTCGCCGGCTTCGCGCGCCTCGCCGACGAGGAGCGCGAGCAGTACCACCAGTTCGCGCGGGTGCTCCGGACCGGCGCCGACCTGCAGAAGCTGATGCCGGCACGGATGCTCTCGACGGGGGCCCGCGCGGCCCGCCCCGGGCTCGCCTACGCGGTCGAAGGCTGGCTCGGCGTGATCCCGGCCGGCACGCTCGCGGACGAGCTCGACGCGATCGGGCGCTGCGAGGATCTCACGCCCCGCCTCGCGGCGCTGGCCTGCCCGGTGATCTGCCGAGCGGGCGCCGCCGACGTGGCGGTTCCGCTGCACCACGCGATGACGATCGTTCGCAGTTGTGCAGACGCACGGCTCGAGCTCGTGCCGGGCGCTGGCCACGCGCTGCCGCTCGAGGACGCCGAGGGGACCCGCGCGTCGATCGCGCACGCGCTCGCCCTGGCGTGGGGCTGACGCCCGGCGGGGCGCGCTTCAGTGCTCCTTGCCGTCCACCCGCGCGCGCAGCAGCAGGGGCGCGAGGCGGGCGAAGGTCCAGCCGAAGCAGAGCGTCCACGAGGCGGCGGCCAGCGCGATCCAGGTCGTGTAGTGCGCGGGCCAGAGCTGCGTCGCGGCCAGGCGGAACAGCGCCCCGAGGCCGATCGCCCCGATCGCGCCCCGGTCACCGGCCGTGAAGACGATCTTCCGCCCGGTGTGTCCCTGGCCGATCCGCAGCATCATCGACGGGATGATGACGCCCATGCAGAGGAACGTGAAGATGTGCGTCGCGAGGGCGCCGAGCGGCACGTGGAGCCCCGAGGCCGCGAGCGCCGCGAGCAGGAGATGCAGCACGAGGCCCAGCGCGCCAGCATACATGACGCCCACGTCGAAGCGTCGCAGCGCGACGAGCGGATGCCACAACGCGAGCCGGCCGAGCAGCAACGCGCCCGCGAGGCCGAGCACCGCGGCGCCGGGCCACGGGGGCAGCAGCGGCGCCGACGCCGCGAGGAGCATCGCCAGCTTGATCGAGCGATCCAGCCAGAGGTGGCGGACGAGCACGAGCCCCGTCGCGCCCTTCATGAACGGCGGGAAGGTCCGCTCGAACATCACGACGAACGCCACGCGGAACAGCCCCAGCGTGAGCGCAGCGCCGAGCGAGAAGGTCTCGACGTCCAGCAGCAGGTGCTTGCAGAGCAGCAGCGCCGGGAGCACGAGCAGGAAATAGCCGTTGTCCCGGAACGAGTCGGTCCGGCGGTGCTTCACGAGCGTGAACGCGACGTAGCCGCCGATGAAGAGCACCGACGCGTCGAGGAGCGGCCACCGGACGAACCACGGAAGGTCGTTCGCGACGAGCGCCACCACGCGCTCCTGCAGCCAGAGCAGGACGGCGAGCACGAGGGGCGCGCCGTGCAGCCCGCGCACGCCGACCCAGTTCTTGCTCGCGGTGAGCAGGAAGCCGCCGAGCACCGCCCAGCCGAAGCCGAAGAAGAGCTCGTGGCCGTGCCAGACGAGCGCGGGGAGCGCGGACGCCGGCAGCGCCACCGTGCCGGAGAAGACCGCCGCCCACGCGAGCGGATAGAGCGCGCCGGCCGCGCACGCGAGCAGGAAGAACGGCCGGAAGCCCACGAGCCAGAGCGGGTGACGCAGCAGCGAGGTCACTTCTTGCCGTGCTCGTGCGTCGCGTGGTCGCCGTGCTCGCAGCTCGCCGCGGCCTCGGTCGTGCCGGCCGCGCCGCCCATCTTGAGGAAGTGGACGAGCAGCACGATGTCCGCCGTGCCGTCCGGGGCGACGAGGGCGAGCGGGCGGTTCATGGAGACCTCCAGGGGGTGAGGGGAACGACGCGCGCGGTGCGGCGTCCGAGCTGTCCGTCAGGTCGCCGCGAAGCGCGGCAGGAGCACGTGCTGCTCGACGTGCAGGTGTGCGGCTGTCGCGCGCTCGAGCGCCTCGAGCTCGCGGAACAATGTGCGGTAGCTGTTGCACGCCCACTCCGGCAGCGTGAAGTCTTCGCTCGACTCCCGCACGCGATCGAGCAGCGCCGTGAGCTCCTCCAGCTCGCGCGCCGTCGCCGCGAGCGCGGCGCGGTCGGGCGCGCTCGCCGTGAGGCTCGGAAAGAGCGTGCGCTCCTGCTCGTCCGCGTGCGTCGTGAGCGCCGAGGCGAGCGCCTCGACCGCCTCGTGCAGCGTGACGAGCTTCGGGTTGTGTGCGCCGTGAACGCGCGCGACCTTCGCCGCGAGCGTGCGCGCCATCGGGAGCGCGCGGCGCACGGGGGCGTGGTGGGCGTCGACGAGGCTCGTGAGCAGCTCCGGCGTCGCCTGCGCGCGCGGGTCGCTCCCGGGCGCCTGGCCGCGGGCGTCGATCGCCGCCTGCAGCTCGGCGAGCAGCGCGTCGAGCGCGACCTGCTTCGCCGCCGCCGCCGCCTCGAGGCTCCGGCCGCCGCCGCAGCAGAAGTCGATCCGATGGCGGAGGAAGACCTCCGCGCACTCCGAGTGGTCGAGGACGAGGGTCGCGACGGTCTGCTGCCGATCGAGCATGGTGTCTCCGGTTGGGAGCGGAGCCGTCCAGCACGCCGCGTGCCGGCTCCGATCCGACCCGACGTGTAACCGCGTCAGTGGACGCTGTCATCCGCTGGATTCCGCGCGGGCGCCCCCGGGCAGGTTGCGTGAGGGTCTGCCCGCGCGTCCGATGCGCGCGCGGCAAGCTCCGCAGGCGATGCCGGCCGTCCGCAAGATGCTTGGAGTTCAAAGGACATCCAGCTCCGCAGAGTGGCACCTCCCTTGCATGCCTCGCGGATTCACTGCGCGGACGGCCTCCTGGCCTGCAAGCGCGGCGTTTCCGGGGGAAAATGCCGCACCCTTTGCACGTACCGCCCGCCGGTTCGCCGAGCGCTGACGAGCTCGTCGAGCTCGCCGCGCGTTGGCGTCGCGCCCGGCTCGCCGCCCTCCAGGGCTCCCCCGCAGGCGGGCCGGGGCTGGACGAGGAGGCCGCGCTCCAGGGGCTGTCGACGGACTCCGAAGGCCTCCCGGCGGCCCTCCGCCGGCTCTTCGATCACAGCCGGAGGCTGGGCGAGGGCTTCGCCCGCTTCCGCGGCGCGCCCGTGCCGCCCGAGGCGCTGCCGGCGGTGCTGCCCGCCCTCGGCCTGCCCTGCCTCGAGGGGCGCTGGGACGCCATCGAGGAGGAGCCGGGCTTCCGCCTCGAGCGTCCTCCCTGCCGGCCGGGCGCCGGCGCCGCCTTCTGCGATCACGCGCGCGAGGCGATCGACGGACTGGTCCTCGGGATGACCGACGGCGTGCACCACGCCCGGCACGAGAGCGCCGGCCACGGCAGCGCCCAATGCGTCGACGTCCTCTACGGCGATCCGCAGAGCAGCCTCCGCCACGGACCGGTCCCGGTCGAGCATGTGTCGGCGCTCGAGCTCGTGCAGGCGAAGGTCGCCGGCTTCAAGCGCGGCGCCTCGCTCAAGATCCTCGGCGTGCGCGAGGGGGAGCTGCACTACGAGCTGAGCGACCCAGGCGCCAGGCGCGACGGCTGCGGCGGCTGCGGGGACCTGCTCCCGCGGTTCGCAGAGAGCTCGCTGCGCAGCCACCTCCCCGCGCTCCTTCCGCGCGAACTCTCCCCCCGTCCGGTGCTCGAACCGGCCGCCACCGCTCCCCCTCTCCAGCCGCTCCAGCTTCTCCAGCCGCTCCAGCCGCTCCAGCAAATGAGGATCCTCCCATGACTGACCCGACCGGAATGGACGCGAAGCGCCGCGCGCTGCTCAAGGGGTTGCTCGGCCTCGGCGCGCTCGCCGCGACGGACGCCGCCGCCGCGCCGCTGCGCTTCTTCAAGCCCGTGCAGATCGACAACCCGCTCGCCGCCTACCCCGATCGTGGCTGGGAGCGGACGTATCGAAATATCTTCAAGAGCGACTATTCGTTCGTCTTCCTCTGCGCGCCGAACGACACGCATAACTGTCTCCTGCGCGCCTACGTGAAGAACGACATCGTCACGCGCATCGGGCCCACCTTCGGCTACGGCAAGGCGGAGGACCTCTACGGCAACCGCGCCTCGCACCGCTGGGATCCGCGGATCTGCCAGAAGGGGCTGGCGCTCGTGCGGCGCATCTACGGCGACCGCCGCGTGAAGGCGCCCATGGTCCGCAAGGGCTTCAAGGACTGGGCGGACCAGGGCTTCCCGCGCGACGCGGCGACGGGCCGCCCCGATCCGAAGTACTTCCAGCGCGGCAAGGACAAGTGGCTGCGCGTGGAGTGGCAGGAGGCGTACGACTACTCCGCCAAGGCGCTGGACAACATCACGCGGACCTACAGCGGCGAGAAGGGCAAGGCGCTGCTCCACGCGCAGGGCTACGACCCGGCGATGATCGAGGCCACGGAGGGCGCCGGGACGCAGACCGTGAAGTTCCGCGGTGGCATGGCGTTCCTCGGCGCCACCCGCATCTTCGGCCTGTATCGCTTTGCAAACATGATGGCGCTCACCGACGCGAAGATCCGCGGCGTCGGCCCGGACAAGGCGATCGGCGCGCGCGGCTGGGACAGCTACAGCTGGCACACGGATCTCCCGCCCGGCCACCCGATGGTGACCGGCGCCCAGACCAACGACTTCGATCTGTTCGCAGTGGAGAACAGCAAGCTCGTGCTCGCCTGGGGCATGAACTGGATCACCACCAAGATGCCCGACTCGCACTGGCTGACCGAGGCCAGGCTCAAGGGCACCAAGGTGGTCGCGATCACGGTCGAATACAGCGCCACTGCGTCGAAGTGCGACGAGGTGGTGATCATCCGCCCCGGCACCGACTCGGCGCTCGCGCTCGGCCTGGCGCAGCAGATCATCTCCCGGAAGCTCTACGACGCGGACTGGGTGGCGAAGAACACGGATCTGCCCTTCCTCGTCCGGATGGATACGCTGCAGCCTCTCCGGGCCGAAGAGTGCATCGCCGGATACAAGCCCGAGAAGCTCAAGAACATCGACTTCCTCAAGCCGGGCGAGAAGGCGCCTCCGGCGACGACCCAGCGCAAGCAGGTGGCGCCCGAGTCGATGGCCTCGGACTTCGTGGCGCACCTCGTCTGGGACCGGAAGAAGAACGCGCTCGCGGTCGTCACCCGCGACGACGTCGGCGGCGCGTACTCCAAGCGCGGGCTCGACGCCGATCTGCGGGCGGCGCGGAAGGTGACGCTGCTCGACGGCAGCACGGTCGAGGTCCGGACCTCGTTCTCGCTCCTCGCCGAGTACCTCGACGCGAACATGACGCCCGACTCGGTCGAGAAGATCACGGGGGCGCCGGCGAAGGCGATCGTCGGGCTGGCCGAGCAGATCGCGAAGAACCCGGAGAAAACGAGCTTCGCGACCGGGATGGGGCCGAACCAGTTCTTCAACGCCGATCTCAAGGATCGCGCGATCTTCCTGGTGGCCGCCCTCACCCGCAACCTCGGCTTCCCGGGCGGCAACGTAGGAAGCTATGCCGGCAACTACCGGTCGGCGCTGTTCGGCGGCATCCCCGCCTACGCGGCCGAGGATCCGTTCCACACGCAGCTCGACCCGAACGGCAAGGTGACGGTCAAGAAGTACCTCCACTACGAGTCGCTGCACTACTTCAACTACGGCGACCGGCCGCTCCGCCAGGGGAACACCCAGTTCACCGGCGAAGGACACATGCCCACGCCCACCAAGGCGATGTGGCTCAACAACAGCAACTCCGTCATCGGCAACGTCAAGTGGCACTACGACGTCGTCCACAACACGCTGCCGAAGCTCGAATTCATCGCCTATGCGGACTGGTGGTGGACGGGCTCCTGCGAGTACTCGGACATCGTCTTCGCCTGCGACAGCTGGGCCGAGTTCAAGCACCCGGACATGACCGGCTCCTGCACGAACCCGTTCGTCCAGATGTTCACAAAGAGCCCGATCAAGCGCGTCTTCGACACCCGCTCGGACATCGAGATCATCGCAGGAGTGGCGAAGTCGCTCGGCAAGCTCCACGCCGACGACCGCTATGCGCAGTACTGGAAGTTCGTCGACGACGACAACGTCGAGGCGTACCTCCAGCGGATCATCGACGCCTCGCCCAACCTCAAGGGCTACCGGGTCGAGCGGCTGCTCAAGCGCGCGGCCGAGGGCGTGCCGACGCTCCTGAACACGCGCACGTATCCTCGGATCTCGTCGTTCGAGCAGGCCAAAGGCGAGCAGCCCTGGCACACCAAGTCCGGACGGCTGGAGTTCTATCGGCCGGAGAAGGTCTTCGTCGACGGCGGCGAGAACCTGATCGTCCACCGGGAGCCGGTCGACTCGACGTTCTACGAGCCGAACGCCATCGTCGCGAAGCCGCACCCGGCCATCCGCCCGAAGAGCCCCGCCGACTACGGGATGGATCCGGCCGATCGCTCCGCCGAGGCGCGGCAGGTGCGCAACGTCCTCTTCAGCGTGGACGCGCTGCTCAAGAGCAAGCACCCGCTCCGCGAGCTGGACCCGGAGTACAAGCACGTCTACCACACGCCCAAGTACCGCCACGGCGCTCACACGACCCCGGTGGACACCGACTTCACCGGCGTGCTGTTCGGCCCATTCGGCGACGTCTACCGCCACGACGCGCGGTCGCCCTCGATCACCGAGGGCTACGTGGACATGAACCCGACCGACGCGCGGGCGCTGAAGCTCGACGACGGCGACTACGTCTGGGTCGACGCCGATCCGCAGGACCGGCCCTATCGGAAGTGGAAGCCCGGCACCCCGGAGCACGCGATCTCGCGGCTGATCCTCCGCGTCCGCTTCTATCCGGGCACGCCCCGCCGCATCGCCCGCACCTGGCACAACATGTATGGCGCCACGTTCGGCAGCGTGAAGGGCGCCCAGACGCGCGCCGACGGGCTCGCCAAGAACCCGGAGACGAACTACCAGGCGATGTATCGCACCGGCAGTCACCAGAGCGCGACCCGCGCCTGGCTGCGTCCGACGCTGATGACCGACACGCTCGTCCACAAGGACATGATCGGCGAGGCGCTCATGCGGGGCTTCGCGGCGGACATCCACTGCCCGGTCGGCGCACCGCGGGAGGCGTTCGTGAAGTTCACGAGGGCCGAGCCCGGCGG
>CAYHCR010000069.1:0-9586 GCA_964354895.1 uncultured Myxococcales bacterium
CGTCGATGCGCATCCTCAAGTACATCGCGGTCTTCACGCCCGAGCCCTGGCAGGGCTACGGCTTCGACGACCCGACCCGCAAGCTCCTCAAGGACGGCGCCCGCGCCCCCGGCGAGCTGCACTGGGGTGACATGCACCACCCCGGCCTCTCCGAGACGGCCGGCGACTACGACGGCCAGTTCCTCTTCGTGAACGACAAGGCGAACCCGCGCGTCGCCGTCATCAACCTCAAGGACTTCACGACGACGCAGATCGTGACGAGCGAGCTCATCCAGTCGGAGCACGGCGCGACGTTCGTCACGCCGAACACCGACTACGTCATCGAGAGCTCGCAGTACCCGACGCCGCTCGGCGGCGTGTACGCCGACTTCACGCAGTTCAACGAGAAGTATCGCGGCGCGGTCATCCTCTGGAAGTTCGACCGCGCGGCCGGCCGCATCGACGAGGCGAAGTCGTTCGCCATCGAGCTGCCGCCGTACATGCAGGATCTGGCGGACGCGGGCAAGAAGGTCTCCGACGGCTGGCTCTTCATCAACTCCATCAACACGGAGCGGTGCTGGGGCGGCAACATGGAGGGCAACCCGCCCATGGAGTCCTGCGTCTCGCAGAACGACATGGACTACCTCCACATCATCAACTGGAAGAAGGCCGAAGAGATCGCGAACGCCGGCAAGACGACGACGATCGCGGGCATGCGCGTGATCTCGCTGCAGACGGCGATCGACGAGCAGATCCTCACCTTCGCGCCGGAACCCAAGAGCCCCCACGGCGTCGACGTCCTGCCGGACGGCACCGGCGTCGTCGTCGGCGGGAAGCTCGACACGCACGTCACGCTGTTTGACTTCGAGAAGATCAAGACGGCGATCACGAACAAGAAGTTCGAGGGCAAGGACCCGTACGGCGTCCCGATCATCAAGTTCGAGGACGCGATCCGCGGCCAGGTCGAGATCGGCCTCGGACCGCTGCACACGGTCTTCGACGACAAGGGCTTCGCCTACACCTCGGTCTTCATCGAGTCCGTCGTCGCGAAGTGGTCGGTCAAGGAGATGAAGACGGTCGAGAAGCTCAGCACGCACTACAACATCGGCCACCTCGTCGCGGCCGAGGGCGACACCGTCTCTCCGGACGGCAAGTACCTCATCGCGATGAACAAGTGGGCGCTCGACCGCTTCGCGCCGGTCGGCCCGCTGCTCCCGCAGAACTTCCAGCTCGTCGACATCAACGCGCCCAAGATGCAGACGCTCTACGACATGCCGCTGGGCCTCGGCGAGCCGCACAACGCGCAGATGATCAAGGCGGACAAGATCAAGCCGATCGACGTCTACAAGCCCGTCGGCATGGATCCGATCTCGCACAGGAAGGACGCCTTCGCGGTCGAGGGCGGCAAGGAGCGGATCGAGCGCAAGGGCACGGACGTGCACGTCTACATGACGGCCATCCGCTCGCACTTCACGCCCGACATCATCCGCGTGAAGGAGGGCGACACCGTCCACCTGCACGTGACCAGCCTCGAGCAGGCGCACGACGCGACGCACGGCCTCGCGGTCGGCTCGCACGACATCAACGTGTCGCTCGAGCCGGGTGAGCACAGCAACGTCACCTTCAAGGCGACGAAGTCGGGCGTCTATCCGCTCTACTGCACGGAGTTCTGCTCCGCGCTGCACCTCGAGATGGCGGGCTACCTGATGGTGGAGCCCAAGTAGCTCATGCGAATGGTTTCCGCCGCCGCGCCCGTCGCCGTGCTCTCCCTCCTCGCGCTCGCCGCTGCCTCCGTGGCGCGGGCGCAGGGTGGGACGCACGACGACGGCGCGGCGGTGGAGATGTTCGCGCTCCCTCCTCCGGGTGGGGAAGGCGTGCAGGTACCCCTCCGTGTACCGGCGCCCCCCCGCCCGTTGGTTTGTCTCGACGTCCCCGAAGGCACCCCGCTGCAGGCGGCGCTCGACGCGTCGGCCCCGGGCGCGGCGCTCTGCCTGGCACCGGGAACGTATGCAGGACCCGTCTCGATCACCCTGCGCCGCAGCGTCTGGGGCCCGCGCGAGGCGATCATCCGCTCGACCGGCGGCGGCACGACCGTGCGCCTCGAGGGCGAGGACACCGCGCTGCTCGGCGTCACCGTCGATGGCTCCGGACACCGCTTCGACATGCTCGACGCCGCGGTGCACGTCACGGGCTTCGCGCCCCGCGTCGAGGGCGTCGCCGTGAAGAACGCGACCTTCGGCGTGCTCGTCGAGAAGGCCCGCCGCGCCTCGATCCGAGGCAACACCGTCAACGGCGACAACCGCTCCGCGCTCGGCCTGCGCGGCGACTCGATCCGGCTCTGGGAGACCTACGAGTCGCTGGTCGAGGGAAACCTCGTGGAGCACGGCCGCGACCTCGTCGTCTGGTACTCCAGCGACAACGTCGTGCGCGGCAACCTCGTGCGCGACGCGCGGTACGGCACGCACCTGATGTATTCGCACCGCAACGTGATCGAAGACAACGTCTACCTCCACACGGTGGTCGGCATCTTCCTGATGTACAGCCGGGACGTCTTCGTCCGCCGAAACACCGCGGCGGGCGCGGCGGGCGCGGCGGGGATGGGGCTCGGGCTCAAGGAGAGCGGCAACCTCGTCGTGGTGGTCAATGTCTTCGTCCGAGACACGATCGGCGTCTACATCGACAACTCGCCGATGCAGCAGAACGAGCACAACTGGTTTCGCGGCAATCACTTCCGGCTCGGCGAGTCCGCCGTCGTCTTCCTCTCCTCGACGCACCGCAACCACTTCTCCGACAACGCGTTCCGCGACAACCTGACCTCGGTCCGCGTGGAGGGCGGCGGCGACGCGCTCGACGTGACCTGGGAGCGCAACGACTTCGACGAGTACGCCGGCTACGACTTCGACCACGATGGCTTCGGCGACGTGCCGTTCGAGCTGCGCAGCCTCGGCAACGATCTGATCAGCAAGACGCCGGAGCTGCAGCTCTTCCGCGGCTCGCCGGCGCTGGCGCTGCTGAACGCCGCGAGCGAGCTCGTGCCGCTCTTCACGCCCAAGACCCTGCTGCGGGACCTCTCTCCGCGGCTCGTGCCGCTCCCTCTACCGCCCCACGTGGAGCTGCTCCGTGCAGATTGAGCTCAAGGGGCTGAAGAAGCGCTTCGGCGAGACCGAGGTGCTCCGCGGCATCACGCTCTCGATCCCGAGCGGCACGCGCACCGCGCTCGTCGGCCCGAACGGCTCCGGAAAATCGACGCTGATCCGCGCGCTCCTCGGCCTGATCTCGTGCGACGGCGAGATCCGCCTCGACGGCCGCTCGCCCTTCGAGGACCGGCTCGTCACGGCGCGCAGGCTCGCCTACGTGCCGCAGGTCGCGCCGCAGCTCTCGGCGAGCGTGAGCGAGCTCGTCGCCACGGTGACCACGACGCGCGGCCTGCCGCGGGCGGACGTCGTGGAGGCCGCGCACGCGCTCGAGCTCGATCTCAAGGCGATCGGCGCGCGCCCCTTCCGCCTGCTCTCCGGCGGCATGAAGCAGAAACTCCTGATCGCGCTCGCGCTCGCCGCGAGGCCCGCGCTCTTCGTGCTCGACGAGCCGACCGCGAGCCTCGACGCCGGCGCGCGTGATCGCTTCTTCCGGCTCTTCTCCGAGCGGGCGGCGGGCGCGACCGTGCTGCTCTGCTCGCACCGGCTCGACGAGCTGCGCGAGCTGACCACGCACGTGGTGGCGCTCGAGGAGGGGCGCGTCGCGTTCGACGGCCCTGTCGCGGAGCACCTCAAGCTGCGGCCGCCGGCCGCGCGCGGCGTGGACGACGAGCGGCTCGCCTTCGGGGAAGGAGCGCCGGTCCATGGGTGAACGAAGCTCCTTGGGTCAGGCCTGGCCGAAGCGCCTGGCGATCGGCGCGGCCGTGCTGTTCTTCGGCGCGATCGCGGTCACGGCGGTCGCGCTGCAGCAGCGCGGCGACGGGCCCGTGATCCCGATCTGGGATCGCGACGCCTGCGCGCACTGTCACATGCACGTCGGCGAGCCCGGCTTTGCCGCACAGCTGCACGACGCGGACGGCCGCGTCCATCACTACGACGATCCCGGCTGCCTGATGCTCGACCTGCCCCGCCGCTCGGCGCGCGCGCTCTGGTTCCGCCACGCCACGGAGGACCGCTGGCTGCGCGGCGACGCGGTCGCGTTCGCCGAGGTCGGCCCCAGCCCCATGGGCCATGGGCTCGGCGCTGTCGATCCCACCACGCCCGGCGCGCTCACGCTGCAGGCCGCGATCGAGCGCGTCTCGGCGCACCAGCGGGAGCGGCCGTGACGACGACCACCACCACCGCCGTGCCCTTCTCCCGCGAGCTCTGGGCCGCGGCCCGGCTCGACCTGGCCGAGGTGCGTCGCGGCCGCTGGATCTTGTTCTCCGGCAGCGTTTACGCCGCGATCGCCGGCCTCTTCGTGCTCGTCGGCATGCGGGAGTCGAGCATCCTGGGCTTCACCGGCATGGGGCGCGTGCTGCTCTCGCTCTGCCACGCGCTCGTGCTGCTGCTGCCGCTGCTCGCCCTGACGGCGACCGGCCCGGTCGTGCAGCGCGCGCGCGAAGATGGCTCGCTGGAATTCCTGTTCTCGCTGCCGCTGCGGCGGGAGACATGGTTTCTGGGCGTCAGCCTCGTCCGGTATCTGGCGCTCGTCGTGCCGCTCGTCGTGATGCTGCTCGGCGCGGGCGTGCTCGGCCGGCTCGTCTTCGAGGAGGCGATCCCCTGGGATTTCCTCTGGCGCACGATCGCGATCTGCTCGTCGCTCCTGCTCGCCTTCACGGGCGCGGGGCTGTTCGTCTCGACGACGATCCGCAACGGGACGCGCGGCACGATCGCGCTGCTGCTGCTCTGGGCGCTCGGCGTCGCGCTGCTCGACTTCGGGCTGGTCACGCTGCTGCTTCGGCTGCGCTTGGAACCGGCCGTGGTGTTCCTGCTCGCGGGGATCAATCCCGTCGAGACCGCGCGGCTCGCGCTGCTCTCGGGCGCCGAGCCGGAGCTCTCGACGCTGGGACCGGTGGGGTTCTTCCTGGCGACGAAGCTGGGGCCGAAGTTGCTGTTCGTGCTGGGCACCGCGTGGCCCGCGGTGGTGGGCGGCGTGCTCTGGCTCGCCGCGCTGGTGCAGTTTCGCAGAGGTGATGTCACGTGATGGGGGATGAGGGAGCGCTGCCGTGAAGAACCCGATCAAGAAGTTCTATGAGTTTCTGGCCCAGCCCATCTATCTGCCGGCGCGCGTGATGCTGGCGCTGCTGGTCATCCCGCTGCTGCTGGCGTTCACCAAGCCGCTCTGGCGGATCGATCTGAAGGCCCCGCAGTACCCCAAGGGCCTCTGGATGGAGATCTACGCCTACAAGGTCGAGAGCGGCGACGACGGCTCGCACCTGCAGGAGATCAACACGCTCAACCACTACATCGGCATGCACGCGATCGACCGGACCACGCTCTCGGATCTCGACTGGCTGCCGTTCGCGCTCGGCGCGATGGCGCTGCTCGCGCTCCGCTGCGCGGCGATCGGCGACGTCCGCGCGCTCGTCGACGTGCTGGTGGTGACGAGTTATGTGTCGCTCTTCGGGCTCGGGCGGTTCGCCTACAAGATGTATGTGTATGGACACGAGCTCGATCCACGAGCGCCGATGACCGTGGAGCCGTTCACGCCGGCGATCTTCGGCGGCAAGCAGATCGCGAATTTCTATACGACGAGCCTGCCGCAGACGGGCTCGTACCTGCTCGGGACCTTCGCCGTGGGCGTGCTGGGATTGGTGCTCTGGCACCTCGTCCTGGGCCGCGTGCGCGCGGTGCGGGCCGAGCGCGACGCCGCGAAGGCGACCTGACCCGAAGGAGGTCCTCCGATGCTGGCCACGCTCCTCGAAGCCGCCCGGGCCCACCCGCTGTTACGGCGGGTCTCCCCCGAAGAGCTGGCCGCGCTGCCGCTGCAGCGCCTCGAGCTCGCCGCGGGCGAGCCGCTCTTCCGCGAAGGCGAGCCCTGCCGGTTCGTCTACGGCGTGCTGCACGGCCGGCTCGCGGTCTCCAAGAGCGCGCGCGGCGGGCGCGAGCTCTGCCTCGAGGTCTTCGGCCCCGGGGACGTCGTCGCGGTCGTCGCCGCGATCCGCGAGATCCCGCTGCCAGCCTCCGCGAAGGCCCTCGAGCCGACGGTGCTCATCTCGATCGAGGCCGGCGCGTATCGGGCGCTGGTGGAGAGGCACCCGCAGCTCGCGGTGCGCTGCCTGCAGCTCTTCGGCGAGCGGCTGCAGGAGGCGGGCGAGGCGCGGCTGGCGCTCGCGACCGATCCGGTGGATGCGCGGCTCGCGCGGGTGCTCCTGCTGCTCGGCGAGAAATTCGGCGCGATGCTGGATGGCAAGGTGCGGCTCACCAAGGGCTTCACGCGCCACGCGCTCGCGGATCTGGCCGGCACGACGGAGGAGTCGACGATCCGCGTGCTGACCCGCTGGCGCAAGGACGGGCTCGTGACGGACCTGCAGGGTCGGCTCGTGCTGGAGAGACCGGCAGAGCTGCGCGAGCTGGCGGGCTGCACCCACGAACCTTGCGCCGAGCCCATCGCCGGCTGATCGCGGCGTCGGGCGCTGCTCAGCCCTCCGCGGCGCGGAGCGTCCGCTCGACCTCGCCGAGCGCGCGGATCTCCACGAGCATCGCCTCGCTGATCGCCTTGTAGGTCGCCGGGCCGTCGGGCTGGTCGTAGAAGCGCGTGAGATCCATCGGCGCGCCGGCGACGACCCAGATCTTCTCGCCGGTGCGATCGAAATTTCCCCTGATCTGCCGACGGATGCCGGAGGGGCGCAGCCCGTTGATGAAGAACGGGATCACCAGCGGATGCGCGTGGTACGCGAGCTCGCCGGCGCCGCTCTTTCCGGGCAGCAGTGCGTGGGGATCGTCGGTCAGGTTGCGCGTGCCCTCGGGGTGGTATCCGACGACCGTGCCGGGCTGCTCGAGGAGCTCCTTGAGGAGATCGAGCGAGTAGCGGTTGAAGGCCTTCTTCGTGCCGTGGCGCATCATCGGCGGGAACATCGAGAAGCCCGCCATCGACGCGTTGACGAACATCCCCGGCAACCCCTCGTAGAAGAAGGTGCTGCGGACGGGGAAGTAGAAGTTCTTCGTCAGGGCCGTGTTCGAATAGATGGTCTGGCCGATGACATACATGTCGAAGAAGCTGCGGTGGTTCGACACGACCATCACGCCGCCCGGCGGCCGCAGCGCCCGGAGCGCCTCGAAGCCGTGGAGCCGCTGGAGGTTCTTCGTCGCGACATGGACCCAGTTCTTCCCGACGAAATTCAGGAAGAGCTGGCTTCCCCATTTGAGCGCAGGGCTCCCGTTGATCCCGGCGGAGAGCCGGAACGAGAGGCGCTCCATGGGTGAGAGCTGCGCGAGCTGGTCGGGCGTCGGTCGGCGCATGAGCGGATGAGATCGGCCGGGCGACCGCGCTACGGGCTCTTCGCGAGGAACGCCATCATGTGCTCGACCTGCTGATCGGTGAAGCCGGTCGGCGGCATCGGCACCATGTTCGACGTCTTGAGCAGCTCCATCGCGAGCGGATCAGCGGCGAGCATCGAGGTCGGATCCTTGAGCCACTTGCGCAGCCACGCCGGATCACGGCGCGCGGTGACGCCCTTGAGATCGGGGCCGACGCGCACGCCCTGGCCGATCGTGTGGCAGGCCATGCAGGTCGTGTTGAAGAGCTTCTCGCCCTCGGCCGCGCTGCCCGGATCGAGCGTCACGACGGCGGTCACGAGCGGCCGCGGATCGGGGTTGCCCGGGTCAGCCTTGTGCTGGAGCGCAGCGGGCACGAGCCCGATCCCGAAGCCGATGCCGGCACAGACGTGCAGCACACCGATCCCCTTGAGCCAGTCCGGAATCACCATCGTTCCCTTCCTCCGTGAGCGAGCGCGAGGCTCGAAGCTGCGGCACCGTAGCTCATGCTGGCTCCGAAGAGGCCAGCGAAAGTCGCTCCGGCCGGGGCGCGGCAATCGCCCGCAGTACGGTCCCGCCGAGCGCGACGAAGAGCCCCGCCATCGCCAGCCAGCCCAGCAGCCCGGAGCCCGCCGCGAGCGGACCGTGCAGCGCTGCGGGTGCGACGGGGGACGCGAGGCGCGTGAGCACGGAGCCCAGCAGCAGCGCCGGCACGACCGGCCGCAGCCACGGCGCGAAGAGCTTCGTCGCCTCGAAGGTCGGGATCATGCGGGTGCCGAGCGCGAAGACGAGCGTCGCCACGAAGCCCAGCAGCGCCGCGTGGCGCGCCAGATCGGGCAGCTTGCCGGCGACGGCCCACGGACCGAGCGCGACGATCCCGACGCAGAGCGCGCCGGAGCGCGCGAGCTGCGCCCACGCGAGCCGGACCGCGCGCGGGGCCCACGGCTCGGCGATCGAGGCGTGCCGGCCGCGGCGCCACGGGCCGATCGAAGCCGTCGCGAGCAGGAGGCCGACGCCGCGCAGGAGCTCGGGCAGCCGACCGATCGGATCGGGCAGGCGATCGGGGAGCAGCGCGACGAGCGCGCCCGTCCAGGCCGACGCGATCACGAGGCCCCCGGCGAGCAGCAGCGCCCGGGGCGAGATCGCCTCCACGCCGAGCAGGCTCGGCGCGGTGCGGGACGAGATGCCGAAGGTCCACGGCAGCAGGAAGCCCCAGGCGAGGAGCGCGTGGGAGGCCGCCGTGAAGCGCGGATCGAGCGTCGCGAGCGGGCCGAACGGCAGCATCGCGAGCGCGAGCGCGTCGAGCCCCGCGCCGCCGACGAGCCCCGTCATGCCGAGCCGCGTGAGGTGGCCCAGCGGCGTCGAGGCGCGCTCCCCCCGGGCGATCGTGCGCTCGAGCAGCCAGCCCATCGTCGCGGCGCCCGCGAGCTCGGCCGCGGCGGACAGCAGCGCCAACGCGGCGGACAGCAGCGCCGGAACGTGCGGCCACCCGAGCAGCAGTGCGGAGCGGAGCGCGAGCGAGGCGAGCAGGAGCGCGAAGCCGCGGCGCTGCCAGGGAACGGAGGGCAGCGGCCCACCCGCGAGCCGCGGCGCGAGGTGGAGCGCGAGGCCGAGCGTCACGAAGCCGAACGCGCCGAGGAGCTGCAGGTGGGCGTGGAGCTGCAGGAGCCCCGGCGCGGCCGGCAGCCCGAGCGCGCCGCCCGCGAGCAGCCACGCGCCGGCCGCGCCGCCGCCGAACGCGCCGATCGCCGTGCCCGCGACGATCCAGGGGCGAAAGACGCCGCCGGCGGGGCCTGCGCAGGGCGGCGCTGTGGGGGGACGACCGAGGGTGATCAGACGCATGCGGGTGGCGCCATTATGTTCCAGAACCCCGTCGGCGCGGCGGCCGCGCGCCGTCCGGGCGCGTCGCGCATCCAGGGGCTCCGTAACGGCGCGGCGGACCGGTCGTACGAAGAGGGGTCCGCGGCGAAGCCCCCGCGAGGAGAAGCTCGATGTCGCTGCCGTCCCGCTCGTCCGCCGTCACGATCCTGATCGCCTCGCTGCTCTTCGCCTGCACGCCCCCGAACGCCGGTGGCGCGCCCCGCCCCGCCCTCACGACTCCGGAGCCGCTGCCTATGTCCGACAAGGTCTACACGAAGCCCTCCGATGACGAGCTCAAGACCCGGCTCACGCCG
>CAYHCR010000070.1:0-7671 GCA_964354895.1 uncultured Myxococcales bacterium
CCCGGATCCACGCCGGGCGTACCTTCCGGGTCGCGATCGGCTACGACGCGACCCCGTGCGAGCTGTTCGCGATGCCGACGTGGAGCGTCACCGCCGCCACCCACGTCGTCGGGATCACCGCCAACGTCTTCGCCCCGCGCGCGCTGTGCCCCGGCCTGCCGATTCGCCGGACCCGGGTGATCGCGCTGCGCCTCGAGGCCGGCAGCTGGCGGCTGGTCGGGGCCGGCGCCGCGGTCCCCCCGCAGCTCGTCGTCACGAGCCCCCTCGACGGCGCGATCGACGTCTTCAGCGGGGAGCTCATCCGCGCCACGTTCGACCAGCCGATGGACCCGTCCACGCTGACGGACCTCACGTTCACCCTGCAGCAGAACGGTGCCGCGGTCCCGGGGATCGTCTCCTACGACGCGGCCTCCAACACCGCGACCTTCGCCCCAACCGTGCCGCTCGGCGCGTCGCTGCTCCACACCGCCACGGTCTTCGCCGGCACGATGAGCGCCGCGGGCCTCGCCCTCGAGCTCGACCACTCGTGGAGCTTCACCACCCGGGCGCCCCCGCCGCTGACGCTCCCCGTCGACCTGCTCTCCGCGGGCAACTATGTGATCCTCGCCGAGACCGGCATCTCCACCGTTCCGGCCTCGGCCATCACGGGTGACATCGCCATCAGCCCCTCGGCGGCGAGCTTCCTCACGGGCTTCTCCCTGACCGCCGACCCCAGCAATACTTTCTCGACCTCGACGCAGGTCACCGGGAGCGTCTACGCGGCCGACTACACGCCGCCCACCCCGAACGCCCTGACCGTCGCAGTCATCGACATGGGGACCGCGTTCACCGAGGCCGCCGGGCGGGCGGCCGACGTCACCGAGCTCGGCGCGGGGAACATCGGCGGGATGACGCTCCCGCCTGGCGTGTACAAGTGGGGCACCGGCCTGCTGATCCCTGCCGACGTGTACCTGTCGGGGAGCGCGACGGACGTCTGGGTCTTCCAGATCGCCCAGGACCTCACCGTCGCCAGCGCCACGAGCGTCTTCCTCGCCGGGGGCGCGCTGCCGAAGAACGTGTTCTGGCAGGTGGCCGGCCTCGTCGACCTCGACACGACCTCGCACCTCGAGGGCGTCATCCTCTGCCAGACCGCGATCACCTTGCGGACCGGCGCGTCGGTCAACGGCAGGCTGCTCGCGCAGTCGGCCGTCGCGCTCGACAGCAGCGTGATCGTCGAGCCCGCCCCGTAGCGCCCGGCCGCACGCAGCGCAGCGGCCGGCTCCACGACGCGGCCCGCCCGGCTCTCTGCCCGGCGGGCCGCGCCGTTCGGACGGATCCGTCGAAGGACTTCGCGCTCGTGCTGCGCGCGGAGACGGCGCCGCTCGCGGCGCTCGCCGTCGTGCGCGTCGTGCAGGGCGTGCTCGGGTAGGCTCGGGGCCCGCGCTCCCGCCCGAGGTCGCCGCATGACGCCGCTGCGCAGGTCGCTCGC
This sequence comes from uncultured Myxococcales bacterium, assembly GCA_964354895.1. Lineage (GTDB taxonomy): Bacteria > Myxococcota > Myxococcia > Myxococcales > Vulgatibacteraceae > CAYHCR01. Next base: position 1,469 of record CAYHCR010000070.1, read on the forward strand.
AGGACTCCTCGCCGCGCTCGCGCCGTTCACCGCCCTCGCCGCCCCCCCGGAGCCCGGCATGCGCCTGCAGGACGCCGTCCCCCCGGTCTTCGTCGCAGTGCGCGTGATCGAACCCGGCGAGGAGTGGGCGCGCTGGCTCGCCGGGCGCGAGGGCGCACACCTGCACCTCCCGTTCACGATCTGGCGCGGGCCGCTCGGCGAGGTGACGCAGGCGCAGCTCGGCGCGGATCGCTGGTTGACGCCGCAGCCGGTGCGGCTGCAGGACGACGCGCTCGGCGTGTCGCTCGTCGATCGGCTGCGCGCGCGCTGCGGTGCGCCGCCGGAGCCGTGCCGCATCTGGCTCTCGGGGCTCTGGCGCGGCGCGACGGACGGCCAGCCGGCGCGCCTCGAGCTGCGCGCCGTCGGCGACCCGCTCTCCGAGGCGGGGCCCTGGGCCGCGAGCGTCATCCGCGCGCCGTCGTGCCTCGTCATCCGCGTCCAGAAGGCCCTGCACTGCGCGCGCGGCCCCGAGCGCTGCACGAAGTGTCGCGAGGCGGCAGACGGCCCGGCGCTCCCGAAGCTCCTCGATCTCTGCCCCGAAGGCGACGTCGCGCGGCCGGTCGTCACCTTCACGCGCGCCGGGAAGGAGGAGCACCGCGTCTACGACGTCGTGCGCAGCTTCCCCTCGCTCGAGGAGGCGAAGGCCTTCGCCGGGAAGCACCGGATCGAGCTGCTCGACGCGGCGCCCTGACCGCCGGTCAGTCGGTCCGACGGAGCCGGCGCTCGAGCAGCGCGATCACGAGCCACGCGACGCCGCCCGCGATCGCCGCCGCGACCCAGTGCGACGCCGTCACGCCCCAGCGGCTCCGCAGCGCGAAGAGCCCGAGGTGCGCGACGCCCTGCGTGATCGCGAGGATCGCGAGCGACGCCTCCGTCGGCAGCGGCTGCGAGAAGCCGTGGCGAGGCGCCATGGGGTCAGCGCGCCGCCGAGCGAAGGCCGCGTGGCCTCACTCGCACGCCCCGGCGCGCCACTCCGTCAGTCCGACGTGGTCGCGCGCCTGGAAGAACGTCCCGCAGCCCGGCGCGGTCGCGAACGCCGTCTCTTCGCCGGAGTCCGAGATCACCGTCAGCTCCGCCGCCGCGCCGAGCCGGGGCGCGTCGCCCTCCACCGTCAGCTCGACCTCGATCAGGCGTCGACCCTGCACGCCCGGCACCGACACCCACGCGAGCAGGCGCGTGTCGTCGCACGCGAGCTGGACGTAGCGGACGCCCTCGTTGAGGTCGAGCCCAGGCACCACCGTGTCGAGGGCGGGGTCGAGCACGAGCGAGACGCTCCCGTCGGCGGCGACCACGCGTCGCGCCCAGCGCGCCAGCGTGTCGTGGTGGCCGATCAGCGCGATCCCCTCGAGGCCGTCGACGAACTGGGGCGGCACGTGTCCCGTGGCGTCGAGGACCGGCTGCTCGCCGAGCTCCTGCAGCGAGCCGTCCCGGGCGTCGGTGGAGAAGCGCACGAAGCGGGGCAGGCTCGCCGGAGCGGCCGGATCTGCGGGCGGGTCCGCGGTGACCAGCGCCCAGAGCTCCTCGCCCCGCCGGGTCGTGGGCGGCAGCTCGAGCTGCTCGCGCTCCGCCGAGAGCCCCTCGACCGGCAGCCCGCCCGCGAACTCCAACACGCCGTCGACGAGCGGCACGCGGCGCAGGCTCCACGTCGAGCCGGCCTCGCCCGCGGCGTGCCAGAGCCAGCTCTGCGCCCCGGCGTGCTCGAGCGCGACGGGTCGACCCTCGACCGTCCCGCTCGGCGGCACGTCGCCCGCTCCGCCTGCCAGCGGGCGAGCCCGAAGGCAGCCCGGCACCGCGCTGCAGAGCTGCGCCTCGGCGCAGGGGTGGCCCGCGTCGCAGAGCGGGCCCTCGCCGCAGCCGTCGCACGCCCCGGCCGCGGAGCAGCTCGCCTCGGGCGCGCAGGTCCCGCAGCTCACGGTGCCGCCTTCGGGCCGCTCCAGCTCCCCGCAGCGCCGCTCTCCGCAGAGGAGACTCGAGGCGCCGACGCACGCTCCGGCGTCGCACGTGAGGCCGGTCGAGCAGCGGCACTCGATCTCCGTGCAGCCGTCGAAGAAGGGCCCGCACGCCGCCGCCGGACAGGCGTTCGTCGGTCGGCACGGCTCGTCGGCCGCGGTCTCGACGCAGCCGGCCGCTGCGAGCGAACAGAGGCCCGCCAGCAGCGCCCTTGCGCAGCGGATTCCGCCGCAGAGCTGCACGATGCCTCCGACGCGACGCACCGCCGGCCCTCTCCCGCGCCCGGTTTTGGAGCGCGCGCCGCGCAGCCTCGCCCCGACGGCGCCGGCCCTGCAAGCGCTGCTGCAGCGCGAGCGAGCGCTGCACGCCGGCGACGAAGGCCGGCTTCGGCGTCGAGATCCCGCGGCCGATCTCCGAGCGTCGAGAGCACGAAGGTCGCGTCGTTCCCGTCGCCCATCGTCGTGCGGCGGGGCGTCGGAGGGACTGGTGCAATGCTGCCGTCGGGCCCGCGGCCCTGCGCGGCGAAGGCGGCGAGGTCGTCGGCCGCGACCGACGTCCCGGCACGCCTTGCGCGGCACGCTGTTGCGCTGATGCCCGGTTCCGTGGCTTGTCTGGTCCGTGAGCCGGATCGCTGGGTCGCACATCGAGCGGATCGGAGGTCGGATCCGGGTCCACGGGCCGGAGGGGTCCTACCTCTTCCGAACCGACTTCGGTCCCGGCGCGCTCGCGGCCGATCCCTATGGTGGCCCGGGCGGGACGGTGTTCTACGAGCTCGCGCTCTACGAGGACGGCTCGACGCTGTTGCTGGTGGCGACGCGCGTGGCCGTGGAGTATGGCGAGCACCGAACGCGGATCTGCTACCTCAGCCGCGACGGCGGCCGCGACTTCAGGCCCCTGAGCGAGGAGCTCCGTCCAACCGGCACCCTCGTGCAGGCCGTGGACATGAGATGAGCCGCTGATGTGCCACTTCGTGCGCGACGGCTTTCGCGTGCAGCTCTGCGGGCCATCGGGCACCGCGGCGCTTCCCGGCTACTACCAGCCGGGCTCGGTGATGGCGGATCCGTTCGGGGGTCAGGGCGGCAGCTACCACTTCGAGTTCCGGCTCTACTCGGACGGTGCCACGCTCGTCGCCGTCGCGACCTGCGTGACGTTCGGGCACCGGGCAGGCGCGGTGCGCGTCCACGCGGCGGCGACCGAGGCGTGGGGCGAGGGGCTCGTCGTGACGAGCTCTGCGCCTGCTCGTCCGGCGCGATCGTGAGCCCCACGAGCCAGCGCTCCGTCGGCCCCTCCTCGAGCGTCGCCACGTAGTCGCCCGCGATCGCGGCGGCGGACGGCACAACGGCCTCGGCGGGGAGGAGCGCCGGTCGGCGGACGTGGCGCCGGGGCGGCGAAGCAGAGGCGGCGCCGATCAGAGCGCAACGGCGAGCAGCAGGAGGGTCGGCGATCGATCGGCACGGCGCTCGGGGCGGGGACGCTGTCGGTCCTGACCCGTCCATCGGGGAAGGCGCCCTTCGACCCGTCGCCGCTCAGCCGTCCCTGACCACGAAGAGCTCGTCGCGGTGGACGAGCTCCGCGTCGGCGCCGGGCCCGAGCACCTCGCGGATCCTGTCGCTGCGCAGGCCGGCGATCTTCCGCGCCTCGGGCGCGTCGTAGCGCGCGAGCCCGCGGGCGAAGACCACGCCGTCCGGCCCGCAGAGCTCGATCGCGTCGCCCGTCTTGAACGCGCCCTGCACCGTCAGCACGCCGCTGGCGAGCAGGCTCTTCTTGCCCTGCACGAGCGCACGCACGGCGCCCTCGTCGACCGTCACCTTGCCGCGCACCTTCGTCGCGTGCGCGATCCAGCGCTTCTTGCCGCGCACGGGCGCCGCCGTCGGGTGAAAGAAGGTCCCGACGGGCTCCGCGGCGAGCACGCGCGCGAGGTTCTTCGCGTCCTTGCCGCTCGTCACCACGCAAGGCACGCCGAGCTCGGCGCAGCGCTTCGCGGCGCGGACCTTCGTCCACATGCCGCCCGTGCCGACCGACGAGCCCGCGCCGCCCGCCGCCGCCTCGAGCGCGGGCGTGACCTGCACGACGTCGGAGAGCGGACGCGCGTCGGGGTTCGTGCGGGGATCACCGTCGTAGAGCGCGTCGACGTCGGAGAGCACGATCAGCGCGTCGGCCTCCGCGACCTCGACGACGAGCGCCGCGAGCGCGTCGTTGTCGCCGAATTTGATCTCGTCGACCGCGACGGTGTCGTTCTCGTTGACGATCGGCACGGCGCCGGCGGACAGCAGCGCAGAGAAGGTGTGCCGGGTGTGGAGCCAGCGGCGGCGATCCTGCAGGACGTCGGGCGTGAGCAGCACCTGGCCGACGACGACCGGCGCGAGCGCCTCTCCCCACGCCGCCATGAGCAGCGACTGGCCGACCGCGGCCGCCGCCTGCTTCTTCGGGAGCTCCTTGGGGCGGCTCTTCCAGCCCAGGCGCGAGACCCCCAGCGCGATCGCGCCGGAGGAGACGACGATGACCTCCCGGTCGCGGCGCGCGTGCAGCAGTGCGCGCGAGAGCTCGGCGTGGTGCGCGCGATCGAAGCGGCCGTCCGGGGCGAGCACCCCGGAGCCGATCTTCACGACGAGGCGCCTGCAGCGGGCGAAGGGCCTTCGGTCCATGGCGCGCGGCTTGTAGCCCAGCGCCGGCCGGCGCGATACCCGCGCGACGGCAACGAGTAGGCTGCTCGCCATGGCCCGCCTCGCCGCCTCGCTGCTGCTCGTGCTCGCCGCCTGCACCCCGACCGTGCCGGAGTCCGAGCCGCCTGAGGGAGGCGCCGGCGGACAGGGTTGCGCCGGCGGCACTTGCGGCGGCGGCGGCGGCGCGGGCGGCGAGATCGCGACCGGCGGGACGGGGGGCGCTCTGCCCTGTGCCCCGGTCGAAGATCCGGCATGCGACGAGCCGCGGTCGGCGGCCTTCCTGCGCCTCGGCGCCGACGGCCCCGCCGTCTCGATCCCGCTCTGCGGCGTGCCCTTCCGGCAGACCGGGGAGATCATCGTCGAGCTCTTCCTGCGCCCCGGGGCGATCGACGGCGAGCGCGCGCTGCTCGCGTGGCCGGCCGACGACGGCACGATCGGCCTCGAGATCGGCCTGTCCGAGGGACGCCCCGTCGCGCGCTTCCAGACGGGCGCCGGGCCGATCGAGATCCAGGGCCCGCCGCGGCTCAAGGTACGGACCGATCGCTGGAGCCACCTCGCCTTCGTGGTGCGCTTTCCCACCGAGCACTGCAGCGATCCGACGCCCTTCGCGGCGCAATTTCTCCTGCAGGGGGACGCGATGGGCGAGCAGTGCGTCGCCTTCGGCGGCGTCTCGCGCCTTGGGAGCGGCCACGCCGTGCTCGGCCGCCCCGCGGCGGGCGGTCGAGCCGTCCTGCCGTACGAGGGCGATCTCGACGAGCTGCGGATCTGGTCGGAGGGCGCGCTGGTCTTCGTGCTCAGCGAGCGGATCGTGCGCCGCCTGGCGGGCGCGCCCGATCTCGTGAGCGCCTGGGACTTCGACGCCCCCGCCGAGGCGGGCCCGCTGTTCTGTGACGACGCGAGCGGCCTGCACGGCGCCGCCGAGCGGACACCTCTGCGGCTGCCCGGCGGCCCGTTGGCGCCGATGGAGAGGGTCGAGGGCTGCTCGGACGTCGTCCGCGGCGCGCGCGCGACCGACGACCTCTCGCTCTGCGAGGTCGCGATCGCCGCCCGGATCGACGGCGACTGGACCCAAGGCATCTGCGGCCCCGGCTTCGGCGTCTGCGGGTTCGACGACCCGGCGCTCCTGACCCTGGGCCTCGCCGCCGCGCTCGAGCTGCCCGGCTGCTTCGTCTACGACGCCAGCCTGTTCGACGACGGCAGCTGCGGCCCGTGCGACGACACGCAGCCGCAGCTCGGGATCGGCGCGGCGTGCCGGTGGGACCTCCCCGCCGCGCGGGGCGGCGTCTGCCTCGGCGACGGCACGCTCACCGCCTACGATCCGGCCGCGGGCTCGCCGTCCTGCGGCCCGGTGCCGATGGTCAGCGGCATCGCCTGCTGCCGGACGCCCTGACGCGCGCTCAGAGAGCGCGTCGGAAGAGCCACTCCAGCGCGCCGACGAGCCGACGGTTCCACGTCCGCTCGTCGTGGCCGCCGCGCGGATCGAGCCGCACCTTCACGTGGCGCTTCGAGATCCCGGCGTGCTCGAGGCGCGTGGCGACGTGCGGCAGCGAG
>CAYHCR010000070.1:7681-9537 GCA_964354895.1 uncultured Myxococcales bacterium
GGTAACAGCGGTGGCTCCAGGGCAGCAGCCCCGGCCGCGCGAGCGCCAGCAGCGGCTCCCGTCCGAGGAAAAGCGACGGAGACATCACCATCGCGCGGCCGATGACGTCCGGGCGTGCGAGGAAGCCGTAGAGGCTGACGAGCCCGCCCATCGAGCTGCCGCCGAGGATCCGCTCGTCCGGGTGCGAGAGCACGGGGAGGTCATGCTCGACGAGCGGCACGAGCGTGCTGCAGAGCCAGTCGACGAAGCGCGGCGCGCGGCCCTCGCCGAAGCGCTCGGTCTGAAACGGGCTGTAGTCGCCGATGCGGTGCTCGTTGCCGTGGTCGATCGCGACGATCGCGGCCGCCTTGCGCCGGCGCTGGACCCGCTGCGCCATCACCTCGTGCGCGTGCCAGCCGCCCGCAAAGCTGCCCTCGTCGCCGAGCGCGTTCTGCCCGTCCATCAGGTAGAGGGTCGGCACGCGCTTCTCGCAGGCGCCGCGCGGCAGCCAGACGCGCACGCGCCGCGCGCCGGTCAGCCCGGGGATCGAGAAGCGACCGAGCTCGAAGAGCTGCTCTTCCGGGAGAGGACGCACGCTGCCTGCCTATCGCCTCCGCGGGGCGGCCGCCACCGGTCGATCCGCCCGAGGTGGCATCTGCTAGCGTGCGCGCCCGTGAGAAGACTCCTCCTGCTGCTCGCGGCGCTGCTCCCGGCCGCCCTCCCCGGCCTCGCGCGCGCCGAAGAGCCCGCGAAGATCAAGATCGCCCTCCTCGACCTCAAGGTGTCGGGCGAGATCTCCCCGCAGCGCGTGACGGGCCTCGGCTCGCTGCTCGCCTCCGAGCTCTCCAGAGAGAGCCGCCTCTCGGTCATCACCGCCGAGGACATCCGCGCGCTCGTCGGGCTCGAGAAGCAGAAGGAGCTGCTCGGCTGCGGCGACTCCTCATGTCTCGCCGAGCTCGGCGGCGCGCTCGGCGCGGACTACGTGCTCAGCGCGGAGCTGGCGCAGATCGGCTCGACGTACCTCTTCTCGGCGTCGCTCGTCGGCATGAAGAGCGCGGCGCCCGTGAAGCGGCTCAGCAAGCCGGCGGCGAACGACGACGTGCTCATCGGGATCGTGCAGGGCGCCGTGCCGGAGCTGATCGCGGCGATCCCCGAGATCGCGGCGGTCCGTGGCACCGCGCCCGACGCGGCGACGTCCGGGACGGTGACGCCTTCGGAGCCCGGCAGCTCGATCCCCGCGTGGGCCTGCATCGGCGGCGGCGTCGTGCTCGCGGGCGTCGGCGCGTACTTCTACGCCAGCGCGCTCGGCGTGCAGTCCGACTACGAGGCCCAGCAGGAGCCGGGCGCGGAGCCGACGATCTGGATCGACGACGCGAAGCAGGCGGAGTTCGACGCCATGCTCGGCCTCGGCCTCGTCGGCACGGGCGTCGTCGCGGGCGTCGTGGGCGTGCTGCTCTTCCCGGACGATCCGGCGCCTGCCTCGACGGCGGCGCTGCTGCCCGCACCGGGACCGCTCGGTCTCGCCGGAGGGACGCGATGAACGGCCGCTCGATCCTGCTGTCGCTGGGACTGGCGACGATCGCCGCGGCGCTCGCCGCCTGCCCGACCTTCGACTACGACGCCGGCCGCTGGGCCTGTGACGTCGACGCGGACTGTCCGGGGGGACAGGTTTGCAATGTCGACGCCGGCGTCTGCACGACGGACGACGGCGGTGGCGGCGGCGACGGCGGCGGGGACAGCAACTGCGTGAAGCATTGCCGGGGGTTCGTCGAGACCTGCGGCGTGATCACGGATGGCAACTGCCGCTCGCTGTGTGACGGAGGAACGCCGACCTGCCAGGGCTGCATCGAGGACGCGAGCAGCTGCCAGGACCTCCT
>CAYHCR010000071.1:0-9536 GCA_964354895.1 uncultured Myxococcales bacterium
TCGTCCACCGCGACGTGAAGCCCGGCAACGTGATGCTGCTGCAGAGCCGCGAGGGCGAGGACTTCGCGAAGGTCCTCGACTTCGGCATCGCCAAGCTCGCCGAGAAGCGCGCGGGCGAAGGCAAGCCGAAGACCGGCAGCGGCGAGTTCGTCGGCACGCCCAACTACATGGCGCCCGAGCAGTGCCAGGGCAAGGAGACGGGGCCGGCCGCAGACCTGTACGCGACCGGCGCGATGCCCTTCGAGCTGCTGACCGGCCGGATCCCGTTCGACGGGCCGACCCCGGTCTCGATCCTGATGAAGCACGTGCAGCAGCCGCCGCCGCGACCGACCGAGATCGCGCCGGACGCGGGGATCCCCGAGGCGCTCGAGGAGGTCGTGCTCCGCGCGCTCGCGAAGGATCCGGTCGATCGCTGGGCGAGCGCCGACGACATGCGCGTGGCGCTGGAGAAGGCGGTCGGCCTGCGCCACTCGCGCGAGCTGCACCTGGTCGTGCCGCCGACGACGGGCGGCGGGTTGATCGCGAGCCGCGAGGACTGGGACTCGTTCGAGCGCTCGCTGCGGCGCGGGATGGGGCTGCGAAACTTCACGGCCGGCCTGATCGTGCTGCTCGCGCTCGGCGGCGCCGCGGCCGCGTTCGTGAAGCGCGACGAGATCGGCAAGGCGCTGCGCACCCAGACCGTGCGCGCGACGGAGCAGGAGCCGAACGGCACGAGCGGCGACGCGAACCTGATGGCGCTGGACAAGCCGATCACCGGGACGATGACCGGCCGCTTCGACGGCAAGGGCGACGTCGACACCTTCGAGCTGCCGCTGCCGCCCGGCGAGCACCTCGTGCGCGTGACGCTCTCCCCGATCCCCGACCTGAACCTCGTGCTGGTCGCGTTCGACGCCGCCGGCAAGCCGCTCGCGAAGATCGACGAGCGCAAGGCGGGCGAGGGGGAGACGGCGACGAACCTGCCTGGGCAGGGGCGGATCTTCCTGCAGATCCGGCAGAACACGGACGGCGGCTCGCCGCGCGAGAACACGCAGGACGCCTGGAGCCTGCTGGCCTCGCTCGACCCCGTCGACGCCGGCATGGAGCGCGAGCGCAACGACGATCTCGAGGCGCCCAGCGCCCTGCCGCGCGGCGAGGTCCGACGTGGGATCGCAGGCGGCGCCGGGTCACGGGACGTCTGGGCGCTGCCCGGCGAGGGGCTCATCGGCGTGCTGGTGACCGGCGCGGGCGGCGCAGATCTGGGCGTCCGGCTCGTCGGCGCGCTCGAGGCGCCGCCCAGGAAGCTCGTCGACACAGCGCCCGCGGGCGCCGGCGAGATCGTGCTGGTGACGGACGAGAAGACGCCGACGGTGCTCGCGGTGATCGACGTCGTCGGCGGCGTCGATCACGTGCGCGCCTACGAGGTGCGTGGGCTCTACTCGGCGCCCGCGCGGGAGGTGGCGGCCGTCGTCGAGGGGCGGCTGCGGGACGCGCACGATCCGCTCGACGCGATGGCGCTCGCCTCGCGCGCGGTGAAGCTCTTCCCGCCCGGCGAAGACCAGCGTCGGCTCGTCGCGCTGCAGGCCGAGGCCGCTGCGCTCGCCGCCGCCGCCGTGACCGAGGTGCTCCGCAAAGAGGGGTTCGACGCCGCCGCGCAGCACCCGCTCGTGACGGGCTTCGGGCGGCTGGGCCAGCCGCTCTTCCTGTCTCCCGGCGCCAGGCGGGCGTGGCCGGGGGCGAAGACGGCGCGGGAATCGGTGAAGCGGCTCCTGGCCGACGCGGAGTCACCGGACCTGCTGGAGCTCGGGCTCGTCGCGGTCGACGTGCCTTGCGGGCCGGCCGCCGCGGCCGATCGCGCGCGGGACTTCCTCGTCCGGCACCCCGCGGGCCCGGCGAGGCCGGAGGCGCTGCTGCTGCTGGGCCAGGCGCAGGCCGAGCTGAGCCCCGAGGGCGGAAAGCTCCGCAACGTGTCACTGCATACGCTCGACACGGTCGTGGCGCAGCACCCCGGCTCGCCGGCCGCCGAAGAGGCCGCGGCGCTGGCGACGAGGCTGCGGCAGAACGAGCCGTCGCCGCTCTTCTTTCCCTGCGAAAAATAGCGGCGGCCGCTGGGAGAGTCAGCGGCCGGCTGGCGTCAGCGGCAGGCGCGCAGCTGTACGACCCGTCCGCTCGTCGGGATCGTGTAATCGAACGGAAGGCAGGTGCTCGCGCGGTGGTAGTCGTTCGCGCCGAAGTCCGCCTCCGCGCAGCGGTCCCGCGCGGGGCTCGTCCCGGGGCCGACCCCGGCGTCGGGATCTGCGTCGCAGGGGACCGAGCAGACGCCGCCCCCCGCGCATGCGGTGCCGTCGCGCGCGGGCACGCAGAGCGCGCTGTCGCAGGCCTCGTGCGAGTCGCAGCAGCTGCCCGGCGCGGCGCGCGCCGGGTCGACGTCGGAGCAGAGCGTCAGCAGTCGCAGGGCGTCCGGGGGTCCTGCAGAGCTGACCGAGCAGCGCCGGCGCGCGGCGCTCCAGCCGTCCAGACAGCCGCCTGCGCCGTCCGGGCGCGGACAGCAGTCGATCTCGTCCTGGCAGCTCCCGTCCGGCATCAGGCAATAGAAGATGTTCCGGCCGTCATCGTCCGGCGTGTCCGCGCCGACGGCGTGCCAGCGCCCGACGCGCTCGGTCTCGGTGCCGTTCGTGCAGGTCAGACGGTCGGGGCAGTCGGCGTCGCGGTCGCAGGGCTGGGTGCAGCGCGGCTCCGTGCAGACCGACGCCTTGGTGTGGCCCGACATCGAGCACGTCAGCCCGCAGGCGCCGCCGTGGCAGGAGAGCGGATCTGCCTGGCAGCGGGCGCCGCTCGGACGCTCCGCGAGGTCGGGCAGCGGCTCGCAGACGGGCACCGCGTGCAGGCGCGGGAGGTTCCAGCCGACGAAGCGGCAGGCGAGCCCCTCCTGTGGCGTGCAGCCGCCGGGGCTCCCGCAGTCGCAGTCGTTGCGGCAGAGCGTGCGACCGGCCGCGGCCGGATCGATCGGAACGCAGCTCTGCAGCGGTACGCCGCGATCGACGAGCCGCGCGCAGACGAAGCCGACCGGCGCGCCGCCCGTCTCGTCGTTGAGCGGGCAGTCGGTGTTGTCCGTACAGCTTCGCAAGCAGAACCGGACGCCGTCGTGCTCGAGGCAGCGGCCCGTCCAGCAGTCGGTGTCCGCCTCGCAGCGCAGCAGCCCCGGCCTCGTCGCGTCCGGCTGCAGCGGCGCACACTCGCGCGCGACCTCGCACTCGCCGGACGGACAGTTGCGCAAAGGAACGGTGCAGAGGAGCTCGCCCTGCGGGCTGCCGTCCCAGTAGACGTCCGGCACGAGCATGAACGGCGCGGGGAGGCAGTCGTCGGAGGCGTCGCAGCCGTCGACGATCGGGCCCCCGCCGCCCGCGCCGCCGCCACCGAGCGGATCGCGCAGGCACGTGCCGGCCTCGGTGCAGGAGAAGCCGGTGCCGCAGTCGCCGTCGGCGGCGCACTCGGCCTCCTTCGTCGCGCAGGCGGCGAGCAGGAGCAGCAGCGCAAGGGACGATCGGGACCGGGACACGCAGCGCTCCTCGCGACGGTGACCGGTGCAGCGTCGCACAGGGTCGCGCTCCGTGGAGCCCCCGTCCTCCAGGCCTCCGCAGGGGTGTACCCCCGCGTCCGTCAGCGCGGCGCGGGCGCGACCTTCGGCTGCTTCTTCGCGGCCGCCTCGCAGCCGGCGAGGATCGCCTTGACGTCCTTCTCGTCGTTGAAGGCGTGCAGCGAGAGCCGCACCGCGCCTTGCCGGACCGACGCGAGGATCTTCTGCTTCTCGAGGAACGCGACGAAGGCCGTCGGGTTCGGGACGGTGAACGCCGTGATGCCGGACCGGTGCAGCAGATCGTCCGGCGTCGTCGGGAAGAGCTGCAGCTCGCGCAGCCCCGCGCGCAGCGTGGTGGTCAGCTCGCAGATCCGCTCGTGGATGCGCGCGTAGCCCGGCTGCAGCAGGAGATCGAGCGAGGCGCCGAGCCGCAGGACGGCGTCGTAGGCGTGGCAGCCGACCTCGAGCGCCGAGGCCTCGCGTCGGATGTCGAGCCGCCGGTTCTCCATCAGCTCCGGCCGGCCGACGCTCGTCCAGCCGACGACCGGCAGCCGCATCTCCGCGAGGAGCGCGTCGCGGACGTAGATCAGCCCCGCGCCGTGGCCCGCGCAGAGCCACTTGTGGCTCGTGCCGACGAGGAAATCGATCCGACTCAAGCGCACGTCGAGCGGGCGGGCGCCGAGCGACTGGCAGGCGTTCACGACGAGCTTGCAGCGCCTGGCAGAGCAGAGCGCCGCCGCCTGCTCGAGATCCAGCGTGTAGCCGCTGCCGTACTGCACGTGGCTCACGACGAGCGCGGCGGTGTGGCCGTCGACCGCCTCGGCGAGATCCTCCGCGCGATAGACGCCCGCGCGCGGCTCCACGAAGCGCGTCTCGAAGCGCCGGTGCAGGAACGGCAGCGTGGTCGCCGGGAACTCGGTCCCGAGCGTCACGATCTTCCGGCCGCCCGAGTCCCAGATCATCTGGGCGACGAGGTTCATCGAGTGGGAGGTGCCGGAGGTGAAGCCGATCTCCCGCGGGCCGGCGTTGATCGACTTCGCCAGCTTCGCGCGGACCTTCTCCTTCTCGGAGAGCCACCGCTCCCAGCTGCGGTCGCCGCCCGCGGAGAGCTCGTTGAGGTACTCGACGGACGCCTCATACGCGGCCTTCGGCAACGGAGCGCCGGCCGCCGTGTTCGCGTAGACGTACTTGCGAAGTGCAGGGAACGAGCTGCGAAGCTTCTTCCAGTCGAACTTCCGCGACGCCATCCGGGGCCCCCTCGACGGATCCGACGTGTCTGCGCGAAGGCCGCTTTCTACCACAACCTCGAAGGTCCCGCGACTGGGTGGCTGCGCCGCCGCCCGGCCAAGCGCCGGGAACCCCTCCGGATTTCCGCGCCCTTGGCCCCGCCGGGCCCGCCGGGATAACGTGCCGGGATTCCGTCACACGTCGCGGAGCCTCCTCTGGATCGCCGCTCGACACCTGCGCTGCTGTTCCTCGCCCTCGCGTTCGCCGCGCTGGTGGTGCCGCCGGAGGCCCTCGACGCGCCGCCCGCGGAGCTGACGCTGGCGTGTCAGGAGGACGAGCCGGTCTTCCTCGCGATGTCGATCGCCGACGAGACCGGCGAGATGATCGCCGAGCCGAAGCTGCTCGGGATGTGCGGCGTGCCGCTCGACATGCAGCTCACGGAGCCCGGCGAGCTGCAGCCGCGCATGCGCCTGTCGCTGCAGCCGGAGGCCGGCCTCCACGGCGATTACGAGATCGCGTTCTCCGTCTCGGTCCCCGGCAAGGTGACCAACGGCCGGGGGACGCTGCGCGTGAGGCCCGGCGAGGGCCGCACCGCGACGCTGGCCTACCCGGGCGGACACCTCGACGTGCAGCTCGTCGCCTTCTCGGTGCCGTCGCAGGAGCTCTCGCTCTACCTCGAGCAGGGCGCCGCGCTCCGGACGCCGTCGCGGACCTGAGCGTCACTCGAAGCTTGCGCGCAGCCCCACGGTCCCGGTGAGCCGGGCGTAGCGATCGCCCGCGTCGTCGAGCCGCGCGCTCGTCGCCTGCGCGGTCACCTCCACGTCGAGGTCGTCGCCGAGCGGGCGCAGCAGCCGCAGCGACACCGTCGAGAGCCCCTCGTCCTCCCGGTCGACGAGCCGTTCCGCGCCGTCGGCGACGCCGTCGGGGAAGCGCGCCCACTGGAGCGAGACCTGCGCGACCGCGAGCAGCGCTGCGGGCAACGGCAGCCCGAGCGAGCCGTCGAGCCGATGGACGTCCGTCGAGAGCCCGGCGCCGTTGGACGCGTCGTGGGTGAAGGCCCAGGCGAGCGAGACGAGCGCCCGACGCTGCCAGCGCCAGCCGAGCCGCGCGGTCTGCACCACGTCGCGGCGCGCGCCGATCCGCGCCCCGTCGTCGTCGAACGCGTCCGCCGAAGGAAAGTGGCGCAGCGAGCCGTCCCAGCCGGCGGCGAGCACGTGGCGCTCACCGAGGCGCAGCGACGCGAGCACGCCGGCCGCGGGACCCGTCGAGTCGAGCGCCGGCGCGGCATGCCAGGAGAACGTCCGCGCGCCGGCGTACAGCTCTGCGTCCAGCCGCTCCCACGGGGCCGTCGCGAGCCCGAGCCGGCCTGCGAGCTCGGTCAGGTCGCGGGCGCCGCGCTGCTGGCGGCGATCCAGCCCGGTCAGCTCTGCAAAGGGCGCGATCGGCGAGGCGGCCGCGGAGAGCGAGAGCCGGCCCGTCGCGGTGCGCTCGTTCGCGCCCGTGACCTCCACGAAGCGCCGCGCGGCGAGCCCCGCCTCGAGCGCGGCGTCGAGGTCGCCCTCCCGCGCCGCGACGCCGAGGGACCCGCGGAGCTGTCCAAAGGCGTCCGAGACGGGTGCCTCCGAGCTGCGCAGCGCGTTGTCGTCGACCCCGGCGGCGACCGCGGCCTCGCCTCGGAGCGACGGCGTCGCGGCCGTCGCCGCGAGGGGCAGCGAGACGAGCCCGACCAGGGACGAGAGGGCTGCAGGGCGCACGGTCGGCGGAGCGTAGAGAACCTTCGCGGGTCCGTCGACCCGCGGGCGGCCGACGTGATCCCGCTCACGGATCGCGCGCTGGCGCCCCGCGCGTCGTGGGCGACCCCTTTCCTTCGAGGGGCGGACGGTGAGAAAGTCCGCCGAATCGGCCGGCCACGTTCGCTCGTGGGGGCGGTCGACGAAGCCCGCACCCGCGGGCGGAACACCATGCGGGCTTTGACGTCCGCAGAGGGGAATCGAAGATGTCCGTGAAGCTCTCGCTCCGTTCCGTGGCCTTCGCCGCCGCCGCCCTCCCGCTCGTCGCCTGCGACGCGCTCCCGCCGATCGACGTCCCGTTCGACGGTGAGTTCACCTTCGCGGCCTGCCCGGTGGGCGCCGTCGAGTGCCCGGAGCTGCCGGCCGCGCCGCCGATCCCGGGCGTCTCCGACTTCAGCCTCGCCGACTCGCCCGAGTTCAAGGACGCCGGCGGCGCGCTCGACAAGATCGAGAAGGTCGAGCTGACCGAGCTCACGCTCTCGATCTCCGAGGGCGAGGCGAACTTCGACTGGCTCAACACGATCAGCTTCCAGGCGGCGACGACGGACGACTCCCTCCCGCCGATCGACATCGCGACGCTCTCGCTGGGCGCCGACGACAAGGGCGGCACGACGATCACGCTGACGCCCACGGGCGCGGACATCGCCGAGTACATCAAGGGCGGCGCGATGCTGATCTCCGCCAAGCCCGCGGGTCGGCTGCCGGGCGCGGAGTCGAACATCAAGGTCGCCGGCATCTTCGCGGTCACGTTCGGCCTCTGATGCGACGTCTCCTCTTCGGCGGCGGGGTCCTCGTGGCCCTGCCGCTGTTGCTGGCGGCATGCGGCCTCGACCAGGTCGAGGTGCCCGTCGAGACCGAGCTGGCGATCGTCGGGCAGCCCTTCGGCTCGTCCGCGCCGCTGACCTCGTTGGGTCCGCTCGGCGCGCTCGGCTCGATCGACTTCGGCGCGAGCGACGAGTTCCAGGCGGGCGGCTACGCCTCCGAGGACATCGAGTCGGTGAAGCTCGTCTCGATGAAGCTGCAGGTGATCGAACCGGCGGCCCCGGACGGCTCGATCGATTTTCTCAACTCGGTGCGGTTCCTCGCCAACGACACGCTCGAGATCGCATCGCTCGACCCCGTCCCCGATGGGCAGGCGGCCGCGTCGCTCGAGGCGTCGGAGGCCGAGCTCGTCGAGCTCGCGGCCGGCAAGACGATGACGCTGAGCACCCAGGCGACCGGCGTGCCGCCGCGCTACGACACGAGGCTGCGCGTGAAGGCCGTCTTCCTGCTGGACGTCGCGGTGTTCTGATCGTCGGCGGGCGGAGGCTCGTCAGTGACCGAGCGCCTTCGCCCGCGACTCGAGCGCGTTCGCCTCGGTCTCCAGCGCCTGCATCACTCCGGCGACCCGGGCCCGCTCGGCCTCGAGCTGCGCGAGCGGCGCGTCCGACGGGAGTCTCCGCATCGCGGCGCCCGTGCGTTCGGAGGGCGTGCCGGCGAGGGTCGTTCGACCCGGCGCCGGGGGGAGCGGCACAGCGATCGGCGCAGGCGCTGTCGGCGCGCTCGGCAGCACGCGAAGGTCTGCAGCGCGCACGGGGGCCGGCAGCCCAGCCCCCCCCATCGCGTCCGCGTTCGAGGGATCGCGCAGCGCGTTCGGCAGGCGCGGGTCGTAGCCGCTCCGCCCGGGCCCCGCGACGACGGCTGTCCCGACGGCGGGTGCCGCCGCCTCGGCCGCCGGCGCCGGCGCGCGCAGGCCCGTCACGACGCGCGCGGGGCGGCGACCCACGACCCGCATCGAACGTCCGGCTTCGTCGAACAGCGCCGCGTCGTTCGAGAGCCGGGTGACCTCGCGCGCGACCGTCTCCTCCTCGACGCGCGTCGAGATCCGCCGCTCCAACTCGTGCAGCCGAAGGCCGAGCCGGTCGCGCTCGTCCCGCAGCAGATCGGCCCGAGCGCCGAGCGCCTCTGGCTCGTCGGCGGCCGCAGCGGTCGGAAGCGCGCGTGATTCGGCCGGGAGCGCCGCCCGCGCCTCGTCCCTCGCGGTCGTCGCCGTGAGGAGCTCCGCCGGCGGGGCGCCCGCGCGCGTCAGCGCCGCGACGTGCGCGTCCAGGAGGAGCGCTCGCGCCCGCTTCGTCTCGTCCCGCACCAGTCGCCGCGACGCCAGCGCCCGCTCCAGCTCCGTGAGTCGGGTCGCGAGCCGCTGCGACTGCGCGAGCTCCGCGGCCAGGACGTCGCCGGTCTCGCCGGCCGTCTTGTGCGCCGCGATCCGCCCCGCGACCTCGTCCAGCGCGCGCCGGGCCTCGTCCCGCAGCCCCGCCGCCCGCGCGACGTCCGCCTCGCGCCGCTCCAGCACCACGCCGATCGCCGCCGGGGAGACCTCTGCGAAGGCCGGCCGCGCCGCTCCGACGCCGAGCGCGGCGGCGAGGAGCAGAGACAGGAGACGGAGAGGAGACCAGCGCATCAGGCTTGTCTACCAGCAAGTCGGATGCCACCCGAAGTTACCCGCATGCTCTCCACAGGCAGCTCCAAGCGACTGAAATCAAAGAGCAATCCCAAACGGGGGCTGTGGATGAAATCCGTTCCGAGGCAAAAGGCGCGGGTTTCCCGACGCAAAGATCCCGAAATTCCGAGAGCCCGCTGCGTTCGCTACTCGACCTCGGGCGGCTTCTCCCCCTTCTGGAGGAAGCCGTATTTCTCCAGCTTGTAATAGAGGGCGCTGGTCTTGATCCCGAGCAGCCGCGCGGTCTCCGTCTTCACGCCCTTCGCCTTGTCGTAGGCCCGCGCGATGAGCTGCTTCTCGAGGTCCTCGAGGATCTCGTTGAGGCCCAGCTCGCCGGACGGCAGCGGCAGGATCTGGTCGGGCTTGCCGCTCGAGAGGAACGCGGGCAGATCGATCGCGCCGATCTCGTCGGTCTCGCAGAAGACGAGCGCCTGCTCGACGGCGTTCTCCAGCTCGCGCACGTTCCCCGGCCAGCGGTAGCGCAGCA
>CAYHCR010000072.1:0-9489 GCA_964354895.1 uncultured Myxococcales bacterium
CCGACGGCCTGGCCGACCCCGAGGATCAGCGCGGTCATCGCCGCGAGCAGCAGCCCGGTCTTGAGCGCGTTGCCGAGGCCCCGCAGCCCGATCGTCTCCGAGAACGTCTCCGTACGCGCCGACATCGGCTCCCGCGTCCTCTCTCTGCTCCGCCGGCGAAGTGCCGACGGGCCCCCGGATCTGCCGAGGGCTTCGTGCCCCTTGTTGTAACCACGGCGCGCATAGGGAAAATGGGGGAGATCTCGATGCGAACCATCGGAATTAGAGTTGATACGGCGCCGCGAGGTCCCGCCCGCGCCCGGTCTGGGACGGGCGCGTTCGCGCGGGTCAAGGCGGAGCGTGCGTCCGCGCCAGCGGCCGAATGCGTCCGTCCTCCATCTCATAGAGGACGTCGAAGATCTCGAGCGCGCGGTGATCATGCGTCACGACGAGCACCGCGGCGCCGCGCTCGTGGGCCACCTTCCGGAAGAGCTCCATCACGGTCCGGCTGCGCACGCTGTCGAGCGCGGCCGTCGGCTCGTCGGCGAGGATCAGCGAGGGCTCGTTGGCGAGCGCCCGGGCGATCGCGACGCGCTGCTGCTCGCCGCCGCTGAGCATCTCCGGGTAGGAGTCCTCGCGGTCCACGACGTCCAGCCACGTCAGCAGCTCCCGCGCCCGCGCGCGCCCGTTGGATTTTCCGCCGAATTCGCAGGCGATCTCCACGTTCTCCCGGGCGTTGAGGAAGGAGGTCAGGTTCGCCTTCTGAAACACGAACCCGAGGTGCTCCCGGCGCAGGCGCGAGAGATCCGCGAGCGGCACGCCGTCCCGGACCACGGAGCGCCCCTCGAAGAAGACCTCGCCGCGCTCGGCGGGCGACACGAACCCGAGCGCCTTGATGAGCGTCGATTTGCCGGAGCCGCTCGGGCCGAGCAGCGCGGAGACGGTCCCGCGCGGGAGCGTCAGGCTGACGTCGTCGAGCGCGACGATCGCGGACGGGCCCGTCCCGTACGTCCTGGTGAGGCCCACCGCTCGCACGGCGTCGGTCATGCTCAGCCCTCCAGCGCGCGCGCGGGATCGATGCGCAGGACATGGCTCAGGCCGAGCAGGCTCGAGAGCGTCACGACCCCGAGCGTGACGAGCGGCGCGACGATCGAGAACGTCTCCGTGATCAGCACGCGGCGCGGGAAGATCGGGAAGACGAATTCGCCGACGAGCAGCGCGAAGAGATAGCCCAGCGCGCCGAGCAGCCACGCCTGCTGCAGCACGAGGCCGGCGAGGCGGCGCCGCGGCGCGCCCATCAGCTTGAGCACGGCGAGATCGTGCGTCTTCTCGAGCGTGAGGTTGTACATGACCATCATCACGATCACCGCGGCCGTCAGCGTGAGGATCACCGTGAAGAGGCCAATCTGCATACGTGCGCGCTGGATGACCCCGCCGATCAGGAGCGCCTCCTCCTCGGCCTGGTCGTAGACGGCGACGTCACCCCAGCTCCGCATGGTCTCGCGGATCTCGGCCAGCCGATGCGGCTCCGCCTCGATCAGCACGGCGGCGACCGGCGGCGAGGCGAGCGACGGCGCTCGCCAGCGGGGATCGGTCGCGAGCTCCTCCAGCGAAGGTTGACCCCGCCCGAGCTCGGTGCGGCGAAGTCGCTCGACCACGCGCTGCCGCTCGAGGAGGAGCGCCTCGGCCGGCTGGTCGTACGTGACGAGCTGCGCGTCGGCGACGGTCAGGAACGCCACCGAGTCCCCGCCCGAGGTGAGCGCGTTCTTCGTCAGGCCGACCACCTCGTAGGACTCTCCGCCGAGCTCGAGCGACGCTCCCACGTCGAGGCCGAGGGAGGCGTCGACGATCAGCTCGCCGTGCGGCTGTTCGAGGCGGCGCCCGCGCACGAGCGGCAGCGTGCGGCCACGATCCTCCGGCCAGCCGAGCCCGACGAGCGCGATGCGCAGGACCGCGCCGCCCCGCTCGCGCTGGATGAGCTGGTACGTGTAGGGCCGCGCGCTGCGCACGCCCGGCACCGCGGCAGCGCGCGCCTCGACGCTCGGATCGAGGCGGGAGCCCTCGGCGAACGGCCCGCGGGTCTCGCGCTGGACGAGCCAGAGATCCGCGCGCATCGAGCGCGTCAGGATCGTCGCGTCGTCGACCATGCCTGCATAAATGCCCTGCATCGCGACCACGACGCTCAGCAGGAGCCCGAGCCCGGCGGCGGTGCCGACGAAGCGGGCGAGGTGACGCCGGACGTCGCGCAGGGCGAGGTTCATGGCTGCTTCCAGCGGCGGCCGACCGGGAGCGAGACGCCGGTCCCCGGCGCGACCAGCAGCACGTCGCCCTCGGAGAGCCCCTCGAGCACCTCGATCTGCTCGCGGCCCGTCAGGCCGAACCGCGGGCGGACGAGCGTGATGCGGCCGTCGCGCCCTGCGTAGACGAAGGGTCCCTGCTCGTCACGGTGGACGACGCGGATCGGGACGCGGAGCGCCTGCTCCCGTCGATCGAGCTCGACGCGGACGTCGGCGCGCTGGCCGATCGCGACGCGGCGGTCGAGAAGATCCGGCGTGATCTCCACGAGCAATTCATGGGTCTGGCGATCCGCCTCCCACGAGATCCGAGCGACGCGACCGGCGATCGGCGCAGCGGTGCCGGGGAAATATATGCTGGCGGGCTGATCCGCCGCGAGCTGCGGCAGCACGGTCTCATCCATCGCCGCGTTCACGTAGACGTGCTCCGTGTCCACGAGGCGCAGGACGGTCGAGCCGATCGTGACCGTGTCGCCCGGCTCCCGCAGCCGGCGCGTGACGAGCCCCGAGAACGGCGCGAGCAGCGTCGCGCGCACCATGGCGACGCGCCGCTGTTCGGCGCCGCCCTTCGCGACGTCGATCCCGCGCGTCGCCTCGGAGCGCTGGGCGAGGACACGGTCGAGATCAGCGCGCGTCACGAGCAGG
Source organism: uncultured Myxococcales bacterium (assembly GCA_964354895.1). Lineage (GTDB taxonomy): Bacteria > Myxococcota > Myxococcia > Myxococcales > Vulgatibacteraceae > CAYHCR01. The sequence continues at coordinate 2,919 of CAYHCR010000072.1, forward strand.
CGATCGTCCGCCTCGTCCCGCTGCTGGGCCGCGAGCGCGCCGCTCTCGAAGAGCGACCTGCTGCGCGCGGCCTCCCGCTCCGCGGTCGCGAGCAGGGCGCGCGTGCGCTCCTCCTCCGCGGAGAGCCGCAGGAGCGAGGTGCGCGCGGCCTCGACGCCCGTCCGCGCGGAGTGGAGCTCGGCCTGCGCCTGGTCGGTCTCGAGCCGCGCGAGCGCCTGGCCGAGCGTCACGCGCGCGCCCTCCTCGACGAGGACCTCGCGCAGGCGCCCGACGAGATCGAAGCCGACGGCCGCCTCGCGCTGGCTCTCGATCGTGCCGCGGCCGAAGGCCTCCTGCACGATCGTGCCGCGGTCAACCCGGACCACCTCGACGGGGACCTTCGCGCCGAACCGCAGCCACGCGCCGATCGCCCCGAGGGCGCCGAGCAGCAGGAACCATCGCAGGCCCGCGAGGCGCCGGAGGAGCGGTGGGAGGTTCATGCCCGGTGCTCCTCGTCGCGCGACGTCGCGCGGAGCGGGAGCATGCGGCCGAGCGCGCCGCCCCTCCGCAGCTGGTGGAGCAGGACGCCGGCCACGTGCGTGAGGACGAGGCCGACGAGCGTGAAGGCGAGCGCCTCGTGGACGTCGCGCGAGAGGAGCGCGTCGAGCGCCGGCGCCTCGGCGAGCCGGCCCTGCAGGTAGTCGGGCCACGCGCTCCGGGCGGCCGTGAGCAGGCCGCTGGCGCCGAGCGAGAAGATCACCGCGTACAGCAGCGCGTGCAGGAGGCCGACGCCGCGTCGATGCAGCGCGGGCAGGGGCAGCGGTGCAGGAGAAGGGCCGCGGCGCCGGAGCAGCAGGCGGGCGATCGTCAGCAGCACGAGCGCGCCGCCCGCGAGCGAGTGGAGCCTCGAGAGCTGCAGCCGCTCGCTGGACGCGGCAGGCAGCTCGGTGAAGACGAGCCCGGCGAGCACGAGCCCGGCGACGAGGGCGGCGGAGAGCCAGTGCAGCAGCATCATGGGCGTGGACCAGCGGGCGTTCATGACGCGCTCCCGGCGCGGAAGAGCCGCGGCAGCACGAGCGCTTGCACCACCCAGAAGCCTGTCCGCAGCGTCATCGCGACGGCGGTCTTCTGCTCGAAGGCGCCGCCGCCGAAGACGTGGAGACCGAAGGCGACGAAGACGATCGCCGTCGCGACCGCGAGGCCGCGCGCCATCCACGACGCCCACCCACGCCCTGCGAGCACGGCGACGCCGGTCGCCACGTAGACGAAGCCGGCGCCGAAGTTGAAGCCGAGCACGAACGGCACGACGTTCCCGGCTGCGGCGCGCGCCTGCGGACCGCCGAAGAGCACACCGCCACCCTCGGCCAGCGTCGCGATCCCGAAGGCGATCGCGAGGCCGCCCGCGAGCCAGCGCCAGGCAGGGGCGGGGCGCGCTACCGGGTTCACCAGTCCAAGGGGGCGGCTCACGACCCGCTCCGCACGTCGCCCCGAGGGCGCGACGAGGGCGCCAGGGAGCTGCAGCACGTGCAGGCTGACGGCCTGACGCCTGCGCTACAGGGTTCCGTCTTCATCGCGCGATCTCCTCCGTGGTGCCAGCCGGCGCACCGTTCAGCTTTCGGCCCGATGCCACGATTCATACAGTGAGTAAGTGCTTACTTGCTTATTGTCAAGGGCCACCCGACAAGGGCCTCGTCTACTTGACTGCAAGTGAGCACGTGCTTACTTTCCGGATCGCTGAGAGCTCCCGCGACGCCGCGTGAGCATTTCTTTGATCGGAGCCCCGGATGCCCCAGGCCCGCCCCGCGCTGCTCGCGCTGCTCGCGCTGCTCGCGCTGCTCCCGGCATCGGTCGCGGCCGAGGTGCAGGCGCTCGATCTCGCGAGCGCGCACGAGCGCGCGAAGAGTCACTCCCGCACGCTGCGGGATCGGGACGACGAGCTCGCGGCCTCGGGCCATCGTCGCCTCGAGGCGCTCGGACGCCTGGGCCCCCGGCTCACGGCGACGGCGCGCTACAGCCGGCTGAGCTTCGTGGCGCCGGCCGCGCTGAAGCTGCCGATCTCCCTGCCCAACCAGCCCCCGCCCGAGCCGATCACGCTCGGCGAGTCGATCGAGGATCAGTGGAGCCTGCGGGCGCAGCTCGACCAGCCGCTCTTCGTCGGGTTCGGCCTCGTGGAGGGACTGCACGCAGCGGAGGGGCTGGAGGCGGCGGCCGCCGCGCGGCGACGGGGCGCAGCGCTGGAGCTCTCCGTGCAGGTCGAGGAGAGCTACCTCACGGCGCTCCACGCGCGGCAGCTGCGGGAGGTCTCGGTCGACTCGGTCCGGCTCCTCGAGCGGCTGCTCGCGGACGTAACCCGACGGAGGGAGGCGGGCACCGCCGCGGTCGCGGAAGAGGCGCGGCTCAAGGCGCGCCTCGCCGCCGCAATACTGGTCCGCGTGCAGGCCACGACCGCCGCCGAGCTCGCGGCCGAGGCGCTCGCCAGCCTCGTCGGCCTCGAGCCCGGCACCGAGCTGCAGCTCGCGGAGGTCGCGGACGCGCCGGCCGCCACGCCAGTCGGGCCGGCGTCCGACCTCGTCGTCCGGGCGCTGCGCGATCGGCCGGAGCTGCTCGCCGCGAGGGCCGGCGCGGTCGCGCGGCGCGCGCAGGCCGGGGTCGCGGCCTCGGCCCGCTGGCCGCAATTCACGCTGCGCGCCGGCGCCTCCTACGATCGTCCCAACACGCGCTACTTCCCTGCCGAGGATCGATTCGATCCGAGCTGGGACGTCTCCCTGCTCGGGAGCTATGCGCTCTGGGACTGGGGGGTCGCCCGCAACGCAGCCCACGCCGCAGCCCTCGAGGCCGACGTCGCGGAGCGCAACGTCGACGCGATCGGGGACGCGGTCCGGCTCGAGGTCTCCCGGCGCCACGTCGAGGTCGAGATCGGGCCCACGCGGCTCGCAGCGGCCGACGCCGCGGTGGAGGCGGCGGAGCTCTCGCTCGAGCGGGCCGAGCAGCTGTGCCAGTCCGGCGCGTCGACGTGTACGATCGTGATCGACGCGGAGTCGGAGCTCACGCGCAGTCGCGCAGATCGGCTCAGGGTCCGCGCCGACGCGCGGCTCGCCCGGGCCCTGCTGTGGCGCGCCATCGGAGGTGACCCGTGAACGCTCGTGAGATCCTGTCGCTCTTCGCATCCTTGGGCTTCGCCTCGGCCTGCTCGCAGCCCGCGCCCGTCCCGCCGGCGCCGCGCGCCGTCCGGGTCGTCACGATCGCCCCGCGGGCGCTCGAACACGCGCGCAGCTTTGCAGGCACGCTCGAGCCCCGCGAGCGGATTGAGCTCCGCTTCGCGGTGCCGGGGACCGTGCGCGCGCTCGGCGAGGTGGAGGAGGGCGGCCGGCGCCGGCCGCTGCAGGAGGGCGATCGCGTCGCGCGCGGGCAGCTCCTCGCGGGCCTCGACGAGGCGGAGCTCCGGCTGCAGGTCGGCGTCGCCTCGAGCGGCGTCGCGAGCGCGAAGGCGCAGGAGCAGGCGACCCAGAGCGCGCTCGGGCAGGCGACGATCGAGGTGGAGCGGGCCCGGACCCTCTTCGCGAGCGGCGCGATCGCGAAGGCCGAGCTCGATCGCGCGGAGAGCGGGCTCGCCGGCGCCCGCGCGGCGCGGGAGGGCGCGACGAGCGCCCGGCTCGCCCGGACCGATCAGCACGCGCTCGCCCGCGCAGGCCTCGAGGACGCGCGGCTGCTCTCGCCCATCGACGGCCTCCTCGCCCGCAGGTTCGTCGACGTCGGCGAGGCCGTCTCGCCGGGGCTCGCGGCGTTCACGGTGATCGAGACCGCGCAGCTGCACGCCTCCTTCGGCGTGCCGGCGCCGCTCGTCGCGAGCATGACGCTCGGACGCCGCCTCCCGGTCCGCGTGAGCGCCGCGCCGGCGGGCGCGCTCGTCGGGGTCGTCTCCAAGGTGATGCCCGAGGCCGATCCGCAGCTGCGCTCCTTCACGGTCGAGGTCACGATCGCCAACGAAGACGGCGCGCTCCGGCCCGGGATGGTCGCCTCGATCTCGGTGGACGACGCGCTGACGCAGACGCTGCGCGCGGTCCCGCTGCAGGCCGTGGTGCGCGGCGTGGAGCCGGGCAGCTTTGCCGTCTGGGTGGTGGAGGAGGGCGCCGTCGAGCGGCGCGCGGTCACGCTCGGTGAGCTCACCGGCAACGAGATCGTGGTGCAGGGCGGGCTCGCGGACGGAGAGCGCGTCGTGACGCAGGGCGCCGCGCTCGTGCGCGCCGGCGAGCGCGTCGAGGTGCTGCCGTGAACCTCGCGCGGTTCTTCGTGGAGAAGCGCCACATCGCGTGGGTCGCGCTCGTCGCGACGCTCGTCTGGGGCGCGTTCGCGTGGCAGCGGATGCCGCAGCGCAAGGACCCGGAGGTCGTGATCAAGACCGCCGTCGTCACGGTCGCGTGGCCCGGCGCGGTCGCCAGCGACGTCGAGAACCTCGTGACGAGGCCGGTGGAGCTCGTCGCCGGCCAGGTCCCGCGCGTCGATCGCGTGACCTCGACGACGCGCAGCGGGATCTCGACCGTGTTCGTCACGCTCGAGGACAGCGTCGGGCGCGCCGAGCTCGAGCCGGCGTGGAGCGATCTGCGTGCGCGGCTCGATCTCCTCCAGCGAACGCTTCCGACGGGCGCCTCGTCGGCGCAGCTCAACACACACTTCGGCGACACGGCGACGGTGACGCTCAGCGTCGCGAGCCCGCTCGTCGGCGAGGTCGAGCTCGAGCTGCGCGCCGCCGCGATCCGCCGGGCGCTCGAGCAGCACCGCGCCTCGCGCCCGCCCTCCGCGCGGCGCTCCTCGAGCCTCTTTCTCCCGGCGGAGGGCGTCGCGCCCGAGACCGTCACCCGCGCGGCCGAGGAGCTGCTCGAGCGTGGCGGCGCGCTCGGACTGCTGACGGATGGCGCGATCGTCCGCGGCAGCGGCTTCGTCGCGCTCGACTTCGCTCGGGTCGACGCGCCCGGGGTCGACGCGCGGCTCGCGGCGCTCCTGCGCGAGGCGCCCGGCGCCGAGCGGCCGCACCCGGACGTCCGCGGCCCCCTCGTGATCGACGATCCCGCCCTGACGCAGGCCGGGCTCGAGGCGGCGGCGCTGCAGAAATATTCGTATCGCGAGCTCGATCGCTACACGGAGCGGCTGCGAGACGAACTCGCGCGGCTGCCCGGCGTCGGCCGCGTCGATCGGCACGGCGTCGTCCCCGAGCGCCTCTACCTCCTCTATTCGCAGGAGAAGCTCGCGTCGTTCGGCGTGCAGCCCCGCCAGCTCGCCGAGGCGCTGCGGGCCCGCAACGTCGTGACCCCGTCGGGGAGCGTGAGCACGGGCGAGCAGGTGCTGCTCGTCGCACCGTCGGGAACGTATGCGTCTCTGCGGGAGGTGCTCGACACGGTCGTCGCCACGGGCCGCGACGGCAGCCCGCTCTACGTGCGCGACGTCGCCGAGGTCCACCGCACCTACGAGACGCCGATCCAGGACTCCTCCTCGCTCACGTGGCGGGACGAGCGGGGCTGGCACCGCACGCGCTCGATCGCGCTCGCCGTGCAGGCCCGCAGCGGCGTCCAGGCAGTCGCGGTCGGCCAGGCGATCGACGCGCTCGTCGCGCAGGTCGGCCGCGAGCTGCCGCCGGATCTGGTGATCGCGAAGACGAGCGATCAGCCGGAGCTCGTCGAGGTGCGCATCTCCGAGTTCACCCGGAGCCTCGCGGAGGCGATCGCGATCGTCATCGCCATCGCGTTGATCTTCATGGAGCGGCGCAGCGCGCTGCTCGTCGCGGCGAGCATCCCGCTCACGCTGGCGATGACGTTCGGCTTCATGGATCTGCTCGGCCTCGATCTCCAGCAGGTCTCGATCGCCTCGCTGATCATCGCGCTCGGCCTGCTGGTGGACGACCCGGTGATCGCCAGCGACGCGATCAACCGGGAGCTCGCGCTCGGAGTCCCGCGGGAGCGGGCGGCGTGGCAGGGGCCCACGAAGCTGGCGCGCGCGATCTTCTTCGCGACCGTCACCAACGTCGTCGCCTTCGCGCCGCTGCTGCTCGTCGAGGGCTCGATGGGCGAGTTCATCCGCTCGCTGCCGCTCGTGGTCTCCCTCTCGCTCGTCGCGAGCCGTATCGTCTCGATGACCTTCATGCCGCTGCTCGGCTACCACCTGCTGCGCGGCCAGCAGGGCTTCGAGGCGGCGCTCGACGGGACCGGCAGAGCGGCGCGGATCGCGCGCCGATACAACGACCTGACCGTCTGGATCCTCGATCACAAGGCGAAGAGCTTCGCGGGCTTCGCGATCTTCCTCGTGCTCGGCCTCGCGCCCGTCGCGCTGATCCGCACCCAGTTCTTCCCCGAAGAGGCGATGAGCCGCTTCTACGTCCACGTGCGGCTGCCGGAGGGCTCGGACGTGCGGGCCACGGAGCGCGCGGTCGAGGAGGGGCTCGCGGTCCTGCTGGAGACGGAGGGCGAGCGGGTCGAGCGCGTCACGGCGTTCGTGGGCAACGGCGGGCCGCGCTGGTGGAGCAACGTCGGGCCCGAGCCGCGCAACCCGGCCTACGCGCTGCTCATCGTGCAGACGAAGACGCCCGAAGACTCCATGCCGA
>CAYHCR010000073.1:0-9481 GCA_964354895.1 uncultured Myxococcales bacterium
CAAGTTCGTCGGGGAGGCGAAGGCGGCGATCGCGGAGCGCGACCGGATCCTCGGTGAGGCGAAGACCGCGATCGCGGAGCGCGACCGGCTGCTCGGCGAGGCGAGGGCCGCGCTCACGGAGCAGGCGCGGCTCGGCAGCGCGGCGCTGGCGGAGCAGGAGAAGGTCGCGACCGAGGCGCGAGCGCTCGCTGGAAAGCTCGACGCGCGGCGCCAGCAGCTCGAGGCGGAGCTCGCGGCGAAGCCGGCCGTGCTGCCCGCGGAGTCGACGAGCCCGGGCGAGGCGGGCAGCGACACCGCGCTGACCGCGGCGCTCAAGGAGCGCGTCACCGGCCTCGAGAAGCAGCTCCACGAGTCGAAGGCGCAGCTCGAAGGCCTCCCGAAGATCAAGCTCGAGCGGGACAAGGCGGCGCAGGCCTGGGAGAAGGCCAGAGAAGAGGCGACGCGCGCCAAGAAGGCGCTGGAGAAGGCGCTCGCGGGCGGCGGCGGCGATGCGGTCGCGGCGGCGAAGCTGCAGGCCCAGCTCGATCAGTTCCGCATCGAGCGCGAGGCGATGCAGGACGACCTCGCGGCGCAGATCGCGGATCTCGCGGGGCAGCTCTCCTCCAAGGACACCGAGCTCTCGCACGCGCGCAAGCGGATGAGCGAGGCGCAGCAGGCGGCGACGCGCTGGAAGGCCGAGCGCGAGCGGCTCGGGCCCGTCGAGCAGCAGCTCCAGCAGGCGCAGGCGCAGCTCTCGCAGCTCATGGCCGACCGGGAGCGCAGCAAGGGCGGGGCGGCCTCCGCGGCCGCAGACGCAAAGCTGCACGAGCAGCTCGCGGGGCTCGAGCGCAGGAACGCAGCGCTCAGCGACGAGCTCTCGCGCAAGGCGGCGGAGCTCGCGCGGGTGCAGGCGGAGCAGAATCCCTTCGGGAGCGGCGGTGTCTTCGGCAGCAGCAGCAGCGATCCGTTCGGCAGCACGGAGCAGCTGCCGCTGGCGGCGGTCGTCACGCCCTTCTCCGACGACCTCGACGGCACGTTCGACGTGACGAGCATCGAGGCGGTACAGGTCGGCGAGCTGCTCGAGGAGCCGCCGGACCCGTTCGGCTCGCCGCCGCCGCGTCGCCGCTGAGCAGGACCGAGAGAGGCAGCCCCGCACCCGTCAGCCCCGCGAGCGTCAGCCCCGCGAGCGTCAGCCCCGCGAGAGGCAGCCCCGCGCCCCTCAGCCCCGCAGCAGGGTCACGACGAGCCCGGCGCCGCCCGCCGCGAGCATCGCGCAGAAGCCGATCAGCGCTCGCCTGCCGAGCTTTCCGCCCCCGAGGAAGAGCGCGAGCCCGGCCTTGACCGTCGTGTTCGACGCGGCGCCGAGCAGGATCGTCGTGACGGCGACGGGCACCGGCAGCCCCTCCTTCGCGAGCGCCGCGGTCGAGAGCGTGATCGCGTCGACGTCGGTCGCGCCGGCGAGCACGGCCGCAAGGTACATGCCCTTGTCTCCGAGGTACTCCTGCGCGGCGCGGGAGAGGATCGACACGGCCGCATAGAGCAGCGCGAATTTCACGGCGCTGCCGAGCTCGAAGGGGTTCCCGACCGTCACGCCCTCCGCCATCTTCTGGCCGCCGAAGCCCCGGGCGAGGACCACCGCGACCACGACGCCGGTCACGCCCATCCCGCCGATCGGCAGCGCGATGTGCGGCACGAGGGGCGCGTGGACCGCGGCGACCTCGACGAGCACGCGGAAGGCCATGATCGACGAGGCGAGCACGATCGCGCCGGCGGCGGCGTCGGCGAGCTTCGGATCCTTGCGGCCGCGGGCCGCCATCGCGAGGGTCACGGCGGTCGAGGAGACGAGCCCGCCGGCGATCGCCGTGACGGCGAGCCCGCGGTTCGCGCCGAGCACGCGGACCGCGACGTAGCCGATCATCCCGAGGCCGGCGATCAGCACGACCATCAGCCCGAGGTGGAACGGGTTGACCCCGCCGAACGGCCCCCAGCTGAGGTTCGGGAGCAGCGGCAGCACGAGCACCGCGACGACGAGGAACTTGATCGTGGCGTAGAGATCGTCCGTGGTCACCGCGTCGAGGAAGGCGCGGACGCGCTGCTTGATCGAGAGCAGGAAGGTGACGGCCACGGCGATCGCCGCGATGACGATCACGCGCCGCTCGGTCGGCATGACGAGCGTGCGGTCTGCGGCCAGGACGCCGAGGAAGAACGTCACGAGGATCGCGACCTCCGTCGTCAGCCCGCGATCGCGGCCCCTGCGCACGTCGTCCGCGTAGGAGATGGCGACGAGCGTCGCGACGGCGCCGAAGGCCGCGATCGGCAGCCAGAGGCCGATCGTGCCGCCGAGCAGGTGCGAGAGCGCGCCGAGCAGCGCGAAGAGCGGGAAGGTCCGGATGCCGCCCAGGAAATTCGCGGCGCCGGCCGCGCCACCGTCGGCCTCGCTGGCCCGCTCGCGCTCGAGGCCGACGAGCAGCCCCGCCGCGAGCGCGATCCCCAGGGTGACGAACGGCTCGTAGGCGTCCATGCGCGCAGTCTGGCGCGCCGCGCCCCTTCTTGCCCACCCCGCGCCCGTGCGAAGGTCCTGCGCGATGCGGCCCGCTCGCTTCGGCGTCTACGTTCACTTCCCGTACTGCCTCTCCAAGTGCCACTACTGCGACTTCGCGTCGGTGGCGCAGGCGCGCATCCCGCACCGCAGGTACCTCGCGGCGCTCCTCGCGGAGCTCGACCTGCGGCTCGCGGAGCGCGGCCCCCCGCCCGCGCCGGTCGACTCGGTCTACGTCGGCGGCGGCACACCTTCCCTCTGGGACCCCGACTGCCTCGCGGAGCTGCTCGAGACGCTGCGCGCAAAGCTGCCCTTCGCCCCGGACGCAGAGCTGACGCTCGAGGCGAACCCGCGCGCCTCGGAGATCGCCTCGCTCGCGCGGGTCCGGCAGGCGGGCATCGACCGGCTCTCCTTCGGCGTGCAGTCCTTCCACCCGCGCACGCTGCAGGCGCTCGGCCGCACGCACGACGGGGCGGAGGCGGTGGCCGCCGTCGAGCGGGCCAAGCGCGCCGGCTTCCCGCGGATCTCCGTCGACCTGATCTTCGGCGCGCCGGGGCAGACGGTGGCGATGGCGGGCGCGGACGCGCAGCGGGCGGTGTCGCTCGGCGTGGATCACGTGAGCTTCTACGGGCTGACGCTCGAGGGGCTCGCGATCGACGTGCCGCTCGCGAAGCTCGTGCGGCGCGGGCGCGTGAAGGTCCCCGACGACGGCGCGCAGGAGGAGATGGGGCGCGCGGTGCGGGCGATCCTCGAGGACGCAGGGCTGGCGCGCTACGAGATCTCGAACTTCGCGCGGCCGGGGCAGGCGTCGCGGCACAACTTGCTGTACTGGCACGGCGGCGAGTACCTCGCGCTCGGCTGCGGCGCGCACGGCCACTACGTCCGCGGCGGCCACGCGGTCCGCTACGGCAACGACCGCACGCCCGCGCGTTATCTCGCGGCGAGGGATCCCACGGTGGAGCGCGAGGAGCTCTCCCCGACCGATCGCTTCGCCGAGCGGCTCTTCCTCGGGCTGCGGCTCGTGCAGGGCCTCGACGTGCGCGCGGCGGCGGCGGCGACGGTCGGTGCCATCCCTGCGTCTACGGAGGCGGCGATCGCGCCCCTCGTGCGCGCGGGGCTCCTCGTGCGAGAAGACGGGCGGCTTTGCTGCACGGAGCGCGGCCTCGACTTCCACACGGAGCTCGCCGCGAAGCTGCTGCCGGACGCGCCGCGTCGGCTGGAGGTGGTCGCGTGAACCGACGGATCGGGCTGCTCTGCGCATCGATTGCACTCCTGCCCGCCTGCTTCCTCTTCGCGGCGGAGTCGATCGAGGCGCCGCCGGACGACGAGCCGCTGCCGACCGGTGGCAGCGGGGGCGAGCCGGTCGATCCCTGCGCCGTCACGGTGTGCGCGGCGGGCGCGCCGCAGGTGCTCGTGACGGACGGCGTGACGGACGCGCCGGCGCTGCCGCTCGACGACGTCCGGGCCGACTGCGCCCCGGACGCCACGATCGGCGCCGTGACGCTCGAGTTCTGGGTCCGCCCGCTGCGCAAGTCGGAGGGCGGCGCGTCGGCGTGCCCGACGACGGGCCGGGGCGAGGGCTGCGTCGCCGAGGTCGACGACTTCGACGTGTGCGGGCCGATCGCGACGATCGAAGACTCCGAGGGCAACGCGCTGGTCGGCCTGCGCCTCGACGGCCGGTGCCTCTTCGGTGACGTCGCGCCCGGCGTCACGATCGGACCGAACGCGGGGAGGTGGACCGTGCCGGCCGGGGCGTGGTCGCACCTGTCGCTCGCCGCCGGACCGCGCGGGGTCGGCGGCGCGGATCCCGAGGTGAAGATGGGGGTGAATGCCGCCACAGGCGATCACAAGACGTTCCTGGGCTCCTTCCAATTCCTCGGACGAACCGTGCATCTCGGCGGCCGATCAGACTCGGGCGAGCACCTCGCGGCGCGCTTCGACGAGGTGCGCGTCTGGCGCACCGTCATCTCGGAGGGCTCGCTTCGAGCGGCTTTCAGCACGACGACGCCCACCGGCGCGATCGTCTCGCACTGGTCGTTCGACGAGCCGGACGGCGCTGCGTTGTGTGATCGAGCGACGGGCCATTCCATCGCCGACGCGGGCGTTCGCGAGGCGGGCGGCCCGCTCCGGAAGGTCGTGCCCGTTCCCGGCTGCGCCGACGGCGTGAACGGCGTCGCGCCCGCGGGGCAGGAGGGGCTCGCGCTCTGCGCCTGGGCCCCCGGCGCAGAGACCGACGCGCTCGAGGACCAGCCCGTCTGCGGCGCGGAGCACCACCTGTGCCGACGGGACGGCGCCGTGCTCGCGGCGCTCTTCGCGCGGCCCGATGGACCGGAGGCCGTGCCGGGCTGCTGGGCGATCGCGGGGACCCGCTACGCGCGCTACCTGCATGGCTGTACACCGCCGACGGATCCGTACGGGTGTGGCGGCCACGACGAGCTCGCGCAGCGGGTCGCAGACCGGGCGTGTGAGGACGGCTGCCCGGCCGGGACGACGCGCCCGGACACCGACCTCCTCGAGCGACCGGAGGAGCCGGAGCGGCTGGCGATCGGCGTGGCGTGCGAGCTCGATCGGCCCTACGCGACGCACCCGAGCTGCGGGACGATCGGCCTGCCGGGCCTTCGGGCGCCCAAGGAGATCGAGGCGCATGACTGCTCGGCCACCTCGCGGTGGTTGCGCGGCGTCGCCTGCTGCCGCGACTAGCGCATCGAGCTGGCGATCTGGATGATCGTCATGATCAGACCGCCGACCAGTCCGATCCCGCCGAGGACCATGCCGGCGATCGCCATGCCGCGCGACTGGTCCTGCTTGAGCGCGATCGCGCCGGTGATGATCGCGGGGATGCCGAGGAACCCGCCGAAGCAGCACATGCCCACGAGGCTGACGATGCCCATCACGAGCGAGACGATCGCGAGCGCGTTGCTCTGCTGCGGCACCGGCGCGACCCAGCCGCCCTGCATCACGGGCGCCTGCTGCATCGGGGCCGGACCCTGCCCGGGCTGCGCGTAGATCGGCGAGAGCGGCGCGGCGTAGGCCGGCGGCACGGCCGAGGCGACCGGATAGGGGCCGGAGGGCGACGGCGGCAGCGGGGCGGTCGGCGCGCCATACGGCCCGGGCGACGACGCGTAGGGGCTCGGAGGCGCGGCGTACGGGCTCGCGGGGGAGGCGTAGGGGCTCGCCGGCGACGCGTACGGGCTGCTCGGCGGCGGCGCGGGCGCGACGGGCGGCGGCGGCGGCGCGGGCGCTGGGCCCGGCGGGAGTTCGGGCGCGCCACCGAACGGACCCGTCGTGGGCGCGGGCGGCGTGGGCGCCGATCCACCGGCCTTGAAGGGCCCGCTCCCGCCGAGATCGACGGTGCTGGTGTCGACCATCGCGGTGTTGCTGCGATCGACGGGGACGGCCGCGGACTGGCCGCAGCCGGGGCAGCGGACGGCGGCGCCTGCGAGGCCACGGGCCACGGCGATCTTCTGGCCGCAGTGCTCGCAGAAGAACTTGATCGGTTCGTCGGTCACGGGCCGGTACGTTATGCGCCCGACTGGCCCGCGTCACCTTCCGTGCGAAGCCCGGCCGCGAAGGCGAGCGCGCCCTCCCATCGACCCTGCGCCTGGAGGACCCGCTCGCAGAGCTCCCGGACCGCGCCGTGGCCGCCCGGCCGGCGGGAGACGAAGCGACACGCCGCGCGCACCTCGTCGACCGCGTCCGCCGGACAGCACGGCAGCCCGACGCGCGCCAGCACCGGCAGATCGTTCACGTCGTCGCCCATGTACGCGAGCTGCTCGGGCGCCAGCCCGGTCGCGTCGAGCAGCTTTGCCAACCCGCGCCCCTTGTCCTTCTCTCCCTGCAGCACGTGGGCGATCCCGAGCTCGGCGGCGCGCACGGCGACGATCTCCGAGCGGCGCGCGGTGAGGATCGCGCTCGGGATCCCCGCGTGGCGCAGCAGCACGAGCCCGTGGCCGTCCTTCACGTCGAAGCGCTTCTGCAGCTCGCCCTGCGCGCCGTACCAGAGGCCGCCGTCGGTGAGCACGCCGTCCACGTCGAGCACGACGAGCCTGACGCGGGACGCACGTTCGGACAGCTCTGCATCGACACTCATCGGGCTCCTCCGGCGGGCAGCGGCGCGCCCGTCACGACGTCCAGCGCCAGCCGCTCCATCGGGCCGGGCCGATCCTGCGGTGGCAGCAGCGTGCGGACGAACGCGATCACGTCCCACAGCTCGTCCGGCGGCACGCCCTGGTAGGCGGGCATGGCGGCGGGCCCGGGCCCGGTGGCGATCGTGCGGAACAGCTCTGCGGGGTCGCGGCCGCGCTTGGGGCCGTGCTGCGTGAGATCAGGCACGCCGCGATCCGGCGGCAGCGCGACCGCGACCGGCCCGTCGCCCCTGCCCAGCGCCCCGTGACAGCCCGCGCAGCCCAGCCGCGCCCAGCCCTCCCGGCCGCGCGCGAGGCGACCGGGCGCGTCGAGCTCGGCGGGCGTCGGCGGCGTCGGCAGCGGATCGCTCGGGGGCACCGTCGGTGCGAGCGCGCGGACGTACGCGGCGAGGGCGCGCCGCTCCGCCTCGGGGAGATCTGCGAAGGGCGGCATCGCCGTGCCGCGCAGGCCGACGGTGATCGTGCGGAAGAGATCGGCCTCGGTCGCGCGCGCCAGCCTCGGCGTGCTGCGGAACTTCACGTTTCCGGCCGTCAGATCCGTGGGCCGCGGCGTCATCGAGGCCGCGAGCGCGCCGTCGCCCCGCCCCTCGACGCCGTGGCAGAGCGCGCAATACTTCACGAAGAGCGCGGCGCCCGCGATCGGGGCTCCGCTCGCCGACGTCGCCGGCGTGTACGGCACGGCCTCCCCGGCCGCCCAGCGGCGCAGGAGGGGCCACGCGTCCGGAGCGGGCACTTTTGCGGGCGCGGCCGAGAGCAGCAGCGCGACGAGGAGTGACGTCACGCCGCGACTCTAGCGGTCGCGGAACGGCGTCGTCGTCGGTCCGCTCCCGCGTCGCGCCCTCCCAGGCTCTCGGGGTGACCTCGAACGCCCGCCGGCCGGTGGCGTCGCCGACCGTCCCCGCGGGCGCGGCGGCCTCCAAGCGCCTATCCTGCGCGAGGCTTGGCCTGCCGCGCCCGAGGACCTCCATGCGCGATCTCCGCTCTCTCGCCGTCTTCGCCTTCGCCCTGCTCGCGGCGACCGGACCGTCGGCCGCGCCGGGCGACGAGCTCGCCCGCTCGCGCGCCGGCCTCGTCCTGCTCGAAGAGGGGCCGTCGCTCGGCCTCGCCAGGAGCCCCGCCGGCCTCGAGCTGCGCAAGACCGGAAACCTCGCGCAGTGCTTCGACGCGAGCGGCGCGCAGGTCGGCGCCGACGGGCGCGACGTCATGACCACCGACGCCGCCCTGCCCCTGCGCGACGGCACGGGCTTCGTCGCCTTCGGCCCGATCTTCCCGGACACCAACGGGGGCCACGTCTCGATCGCCCGCTTCGACTGCCGGACCGGCTGGGGCGAGGTCCGCCAGCCGCCGCTGCTCTCGATCCTGACGCCGCAGGGCAGCCGCGTGCAGGCCTGCCAGCTCCCGGTCTTGCCGATGGAGGTCGCCATCGCCGCCGACGGCCGCGCCTTCTTCACGGAAGGTTCGCGCCTCTGCACGTTCCATGAAGAGAGCGACGCCTTCGAGGTGCTGCTCGACGACGACGCGATCGACGCGATCCTCGCGCCGAAGGTCGATCCGATGCTCGCGGCGCTCGGCCTCGGGCCGCTCGTGGGCGGAGACGGCTTCTCGTGGGGGCTGCGCTCGCTGCTCGCTGCGCCGGACGGGAGCCTCTGGACGTTCACGTCGCTGACCTACATGGGCAACCCGGTCGAGGCCGTCGCCGCGCTCCTGCGGCGCGCGCCCGACGGCGCGTGGAGCCTCGCCGGTGGGCTCGAGCCCGCCGACGAGCTCGCGACCGCCACTCTCTCGCGCAGCTATACGACGCCGTGGCTCTGGCTCGACGACGCGACGGGGCTGCTGCTCGCCGGCGTCTTCACCGGTCCGCTCGACGAGAGGCTGCGACCGAGCCGTGCGTTCCTCTCGGTCCGGGACCCGTCGCTCGCGGAGCAGCGGCCGCGCTTCCTGGAGCTCGCCGGCCTCGAGCTCGGCCTGCGCCCGACGATGACGCCCTCGGGGCTCATGCAGTTCGGCCTCCGGATCGACCCCACTCGCTTCGACTTCGATCTCGACGGGCTGGCAGAGCTGTCCGAGCGGGCGGCCGGCACGGATCCACGCAGGTTCGACACCGACGGGGACGGCGCGGGCGACGGCCACGAGCTGCGGCTCCTCGCCACCGATCCGCTCGACGGCGCCGTGCCGCTGCTGACGGCGGCGCAGCGCTCGCTCGCGCGGCTCGCACCGACGACGATGCCGGACGACTGGCGGCGCCTGCACCTGCACGGGCCGATCGCCGCCTCGACGCGGATCGGCGAGCACCTCCGCGTGCAGGGCGCGGCGGACGCGGTCTGCGGCTTCCTCGTCGACGGCGACGGCGACCTCTACCCCGAGCACGAGAGCTGCTTCGACGCCGCGGGCGCGCCGATGGGTCCGGAGCCGATGCCCGGCACCGGCGCGCAGCTCGCCGACGGCGGAGCCTGCCTGTTCGTCGAGCGGCCCGAGCAGAGCGCGGTCGTGCGCATCGACCGCGACGGCACGGAGACGACCGTCTTTCAGGGCGACGCGGTCTCGCTCGTGGCGATCTCCTGCCGCGTGCTCTTCGTGACGGCGCTCGATCTCACGGTCACGCGCGTGGTCGACGGCGCGCCGTTCGTCGCCTTCGATCCGACGCGCGCCTGCCCGGTCGCGGGCGGCGAAGAGGAGCTGCATAGCTGCGCGGAGCGGGAGCTCGTGCCGGCGCCGGGCGCGACCGTGGCGCTCCGCCCGCTCGGGCTCGATCTCGAAGCGGGCGCGGCGCTCTTCGCCTTCTCCGGCGACCGTGGCGAGGCGCTCGTCGCGATCGACG
>CAYHCR010000074.1:0-9470 GCA_964354895.1 uncultured Myxococcales bacterium
GCCCCGTCGCCGCCCCGCGCGGCCGCCACCCCGCCCGCCGGCCCGCCCGCCGGCCCGATCGCCGGCCCGATCGCCGTCGATATCACGAGCGATCCGCCCGGCGCCGCCGTCACCGGACCTGCAGGGCTGCTCGGCACGACGCCGCTGACCGCCGTGCTGGACGGCGCACAGCAGAACACCCTGACCCTGTCGCTCACGGGTCGTCGCTCCAGGAGCGTCCGGCTCAAGCCCGGCGCGACCGAGCTCCACGTCGAGCTTCCCCCACAGAGGGCTCCATGATCGCGCGCCGCGCGCTCCTCCCGCTGCTGCTCCTGCTCGCGCCGACCGTCGCGTCGGCGATCCCGCGCTTCGCCGCGCGCAACGGCATGGAGTGTGTCCAGTGCCACCTCAACCCGTCCGGCGGAGGGATCCGCAACGAGTACGGCGGCACCGTCTTCGAGCAGGTCTGGCTGCCGATGTTCGGGCCCGACGAGGTCCATTCCTGGGTCGCCGGTCCGCCGCCGGCCGGCGCCGAGCCTGCAAAGCTGGCGCCGTTCCGCGGCAACGTCACGGACTTCCTGACGCTCGGCGGCGACTTCCGCTTCGCGTACATCAACATCCAGCCGGAGCTCGGCCCGACCCCGGAGGACGAGCCCCAGCCGACGAACACGTTCTTCCAGATGCAGGCGGACCTGTATCACGCCGTGAAGCTCGGCCGATCGCTCACGCTCTATCTGGACGTCGGCGTCTACACCGGCTTCGAGACCTGGGCGCTCTGGGAGCTGCTGGATCGCCCCGACGGTCTGCGGCTCATGCTCAAGGTCGGCCGCTTCCTGCCGCCGTTCGGCGTGCGTGAGGTCGAGCACCAGCTCGCCACGCGCGAGGCCGTCGGGTTCGGCGCGACGGACCGTGACTCCGGCGTCGAGCTCTCGGCGTGGTGGGGGCCGCTCACGGCGCAGGTCGCGGTGGTCAACGGGACGCTCGGTGACACGGCGTTCGACGCGGCGGGAAAGAAGGAGCGCTCCGCCTTCGAGAAGGCCGTCTCCACGCGCGTCGCCGGCCGCGCCGTGCTCGGCCCGGTCCGCGCGCAGCTCGGCGGATCGTTCTACCTGTCGGACAACGCTTCGCAGACGAACCCGCTCTTCGGCACGGCGCTCCCGCCGACGGTCGGCTCGCTCGCCTCCGAGGGGATCGAGGAGCTCCGGTACGGCGGCTTCGGCTCCGTCTCGATGGGGCGCCTCGCGTGGATCGGCGACCTCGTCGTGGTCGAGGACAGCTTTGCCGCGGACGACGTCGCCTCGATCAAGGGCTACACGAGCTACCAGGAGCTCTCGCTCGTCCTCACACAGGGGCTCGAGCTCGTCGGCACGTATGAGTTCACCGAGCCGGACACGGAGATTCTCGAGAACTCGACGGAGCGCGCCGGGCTCATCCTGGAGCTCTTCCCCGTGCCCTACACCGAGCTGCGCCTCATGACGCGCAAGACCTGGTCGCAGACCTCGGCGACCGGTGACTCGCTCGACCTCGTCCTGTTTGCCCACTTCTTCTACTGACGGACGCCCGCCCATGAATCGACTCCGTCCTGCTCTGGCCCGGCTGCTCCTCGCGCCCGGCCTCCTGCTCTGGCTCGCCGCCGCCGAGGCGCCCGCGCCCCCACCGCCTGCCGGACTGCCCCCGACGACCGGCTCGATCACCGGCCGCGTGAAGTTCGACGGCCCGGCCCCTGCGCGCGCGGCGCTGCAGCCGCACCATGACGCGCACATCTGCACCGAGCCGCTCCTCTCCGAGGAGGTCATCGTCTCGCAGACCGGTGGGCTCGCGAACGTGGCGCTGATCCTCGAAGGCGAGGGGCTGCCGCCGCCCGGCGCGAAGCCTCGGGGCGGCTCGCTCGACCAGAAGGGCTGCACCTTCGTTCCCCACGTGCAGACGCTCACCGTCGGCAGCGATCTCGACGTCGGCAACGACGACGGCACCCTGCACAACGTCCACGCGCTCACCGGCGGCCGCACCGTGTTCAACCTCGGCATGGCCGTGAAGGGGCTGCGCATCAAGCGGAAGATGGCCCAGCCGGGCGTCGTGAAGATCCGCTGCGACTCGGGCCACTCGTGGATGCGCGCGTGGCTGATCGTGGTGCCGCACGAGCTGCACGCGACGAGTGATCTCGACGGTGGGTTCCAGATCGAAGGCGTGCCGCCGGGGACGTGGAAGGTCACCGCGTGGCACGAGAAGCTCGGCCAGCTGCAGGGCACGGTCACGGTCACCGCAGGTGCGGGCGCGACGCTCGCGCTGACCTTCCCGGCCTCGTCGCTCGAGGCGCCGATGGGGGGCGAGAGCATCGCCGCTGTCGACGCGCGCATCGCGAAGCTCGAGGTCTCGCTCGCAGAGAAGATCGAGACGGCGCGCAGGGAGATCGCCTCGCTCGACAAGCGCGTCATCGCCGATCGGCGCGCGCGCTTCGTCAGCGAAGGCCGCCCCCTCTACGACGCCTACTGCGGGGCCTGTCATGGCGCGAAGGGTGATGGAAAAGGTGTGCAGGCTCGCTTCCTCGCCATCCCCCCGCGCGACTTCACGAAGGGCGACTACCGCATCCGGACGACGCCGACCGGCGCGCTCCCGCGGGAGGAGGATCTGGTCCGCACGATCCGCGCGGGCCTGCTCGGCACGCCGATGCCGGGCTGGGGCGGGGTGCTCACGACCGCCGAGCAGGCGACGCTCGCGCGCTTCCTGACCACGTTCTCCGAGCGCTTCGCGAACCCCGAACCGCTCGAGGTGATCGAGGTGCCCGCCGCGCCGCCGGCCGACGCGGCCGCGCTCGCTCGCGGGAAGGAGCTCTACGGGATGTTCGCCTGCGCCGCTTGCCACGGCCCGGAGGGGCGCGGCGACGGCGTCGCGGCGGAGGCGCTCACGGACGATGCCGGAAACAAGATCCGGCCGGCAGACTTCACGCGCGGCTTCGTGAAGGGCGGGCGCGGGCCTGAGCCCATCTACCGCGCGATCTCGACGGGTCTCTCCGGCACGCCGATGCCCGCCTTCGGCGCGATGCTGCAGCCGAACCAGCGCTGGGATCTCGCCCACTACGTCGTCTCGCTCGGCGAGGAGAAGGGGCCGATCGACTGGCTCCTCCTTGACCCCGCCGGCAGGAGCACCGTGCCATGAAGAAGCTCCCGCTCCTCGCGCTCCTGATGTGCTCGTGCGGAAGTTCCGCAGACGGCGGCGCCCCGCTCGGCGTCGGGAACACCGTCCAGGGCGTCGTGCGCTATGACGGCGCGCTCCAGGGGCCGCTGCGCGTCGCGGTCTTCCCGTCCTTCCCGCCGCGCGGCGCGCCGCTCGCCGAGCAGTGGTTCGACGCGCCGACGTACCCGCAGGCGTACGAGCTGACGAACGTGCCCGCGGGCCGCTGGTTCGTGCTGGCGATCGTCGACGCCGACGTCGACGACGGTGACCGCTTCCACCCGCTGCGCGACGCGGGCGGCGCCTTCGGCAGCTACCTCGCGCCGCAGGCCGTCTCGATCACCGCGCAGGTCGGGGCGCAGGCGGTCGACGTCTCGCTGGTCGATCCGACACCCAGCTCGCCCTGGGGCGGGTACCACTGACGGCCGGGCGGGAAGCCCCCCGAAGACGCGCCGGGGTGCGAGCCTCTCGGCGCGCACCCCGGTGGTCGATCCGAAGCTCGGGCCGACTACTTCTTCTTGAAGTTACGCACGATCTCGCGCAGCGCCGCGACGACGCCCGGCTTCGCCTTCAGGTCCGGGTTCGGGGGCATGAGCGGGCTCTTGCCGATCGAGGGGCCGCCGTCGGCGATCACCTTCTCGATGTCGGCGTCCTTGGCGGCCGCCTGGAAGGCCGGGTCGGCGAAGGCGCGCGGCTTCGGGTTGAGCGCGGCGGCCGTCGGGCCGTCGCCCGCGCCGGTCGGGCCGTGGCACACGGTGCAGCGCTGCGCGAAGACCGTCTTGGCCTCCTCCCGCTCGGCGGCGGTGGGATCGGCGGCGAAGGCCGGCGCGGCGAAAGCGATGGTCCCGACAGCGCAAAGACCGGCGATGGATCGAACGGCGGACATCTTCATGTGAGACGAGCCTCCCTTGGGGTTCTCCGCGGCGACGGCCGCGGACGCATGTTCGGCAGTTGCACTACCGATGCCAATCCTTCGACCTCGTAGCATGCCGCAGATTCACTCGCAGCATCCAAACAGGCGCGAAAACGTCGTGAATGTGGGCCGGCGACGCAGAAGCTGCGGCGGTCCGGCCGCGGTCCCGCAGCACCCCGCCTATTTCGCCAGCACCCCTGCGACGACGAGCCCCGCGATCAGGATCCCCATCAGGCTCTCGCCCGCGATGAAGCCCGAGCTGATCGGGACGATCGTGCGCGCTGCGAGCGCCGGCCGCAGGCGGCGGAACGCCTCCGCGACGGCCGAGCCGAAGAACATCGCCAGACAATTGCTGCCCGGGATCACCATCGCGATGCCGAGGCCCGACGGCGACGGCACGAAGGGCCGGAGCGCCCTGGGCGCGAGCTTCTCGAGCAGCGCGAGCGCGACGCCGAGGAGCGCGCCGATGAGGGCCGCGAGCCGGGCGCTCGAGGGCAGGGCGTCGAGGCCGCCGGCGAAGGCCTGCGAGACGCCGGCCCAGACGAGCGCGGAGGGCGCCGGCCACTCTTCGCCGCCGAGCATGGAGGGATCGGGCACGAGCAGGTTGAACGCGGGCACGACGACGGCCGCGCCCGCGAGCACGCCGAAGAGCTGCGCGACGAACTGCTGGCGCGGGTTCGCGCCGAGCAGGTAGCCGCTCTTGAGATCGGTGAGCAGGTCTGCAGCATGCAGCCCGATGCCGCCGGTCACGTTGGCGCTCATCAGGTTGCCGGCGAGGTTGCCCGGCGTCAGCACGCCGAAGAGCAGCTGCGTGACGGGGCCGAGCGCCTTGGTCGGCGTCACGTCCGTCTCGCCGGTGACGCGCGCGGCGACGAAGCCCATCACGACCGCGAGCGGCAGCGCGATGACGCCGGCCCACCAAGGGATCTGGAAGAGCCACGCCATCAGCACGATCACGATCGGCCCCAGGACCAGGAACCCGAGCGGGAACCAGGCGTCCGGACACTCGACCGCGGCCACCGGATCCTCCGGCGCGGTCTGATCCCGGCGCTGGAAGAGCTTGCCGAGTCCAGCAAAGCTGCGCACGACGCTGCGCCGATCGAAGACGAAGCTCGTGAGGCCCGAGGCGACGAGCATCGCGGCGCCGGGCCAGAGCGTCCAGCCGACGATCGCCTTGTAGGAGACCTCCTTGACGAGCCCGTCGGCGAAGAGCGACGGGGCGAGCACGGCCCAGGTGCCGACGCCCCCGAGCAGCAGCGACCAGCCGGTGCGGAAGTTCATCAGCGCGCCCGCGGCCGGCAGCACGAGCTCGAGCTTGAACGCCAGCGTCCACTCCTTGAGCGCGTGGCCGCCGAGCGTGAACGGCAGCGCGAGCGACGGCGGGACGTGGAAAGGGAGGAAGGCGGCCTTGGCGTCGCGGAAGAACGCGAGCGCGGCGCCGAGCAGGCCCGCGAGGCCGAGCCAGGTGGCGGGTCCGGGCCCCGCGCGCGCGCCGCCCTCATGCAGCGCGCCGTGCAGGCTGCGGATCGTCTCGGCCGTCGCGGTGCCGGTCGGGAACGCGAGCCGCTCACGGTTGACGAGCTGGCGCTTGACCGGGATGGCTGCGAATACACCGAGCGCCGCGATCGCCGCGAACCACAGGAACATCGGGAACGCGTCCGGACGCACCGGCGTCAGCATGAGCAGCGCGGGCAACGCCGCCATGTTTCCGCCGCCGGTCATGTATCCAGCGGCGGAGGCGACGGAGCCCATCGCGTTGTTCTCGAGGATCGTGAACTCCTGCTTCGTCAGCCGCGCGCGGCGCAGCCCCTCGAAGAGCGCGAAGGCGAGGATGCAGGCGGTCAGCGTGACGCCGAGGCTCCAGCCGGTCTTGAGCACGACGTAGAGGTTCGACAGACACATCAGCCCGCCGATGAGCATGCCGGCGAGCACCGCCCGCACCGTGAGCTGCCGCTCTCCCTTGCGGTAGACGTGCTGCAGCCAGTAGCGCTCGGGATCCTCGCCTTCGCGCAGCGGCGGGACGTCTCGTTCGGTCATCGGGGGCTCCGGGGCATCGCGGCACGATAGCCGGCGCCGGGGTCAGTCGCCGCGCAGCTGGCGGATCAGCTCGAGCTGGAGGCGGTTGATGAAATGCGCGAGCTCGCCCTCGGTGGCCGGGTCGAGCTCGAAGCGCAGCCCGTACGACCCCGGCGGCAGCTCGAGATCGACGCGGGCGATCGTGGCGCGGAGCGTGAACCCGACGAGCGTCCGGCCCGGGCCCGCGCGCAGCCAGACCCGCAGCTGCAGCGGCGTGCCGGGGGGGAGGCCGGGCCGGGTCGTCGTGACGCAGGCGCCGCCGAGCGACACATCGTGGAGCGTCGCCACGCTGCGGGCGCCGTCGATCTCGGCCTCGCAGTCGACGCGGTGGTGGACGCCGATCCGCAGAGCTTCCCGGAGCGCCGCGAGGATCCGGACGAAGCGGAAGCGGGCGAGGACCGCGAAGCGCTGCTCGAGGTTGACGGCGGTGACGTCGGCGAGCAGCGAGGCGCCGTCGGGGAGCGTCACGAAGCAGCGGTGCTGCCGATCGAGCACGTTGAGGTGGATCTCGCGGGGCGCGATCTCGATCTTCCCCTCCCGCAGCATCGTGACGGGCGAGCGCGAGAGGATCGGCAGCTCGTCGAAGTAGCTGGTCACGACGACCGTCTGCTCGCGCCGCGCGATCTCGGTCAGCCGCGCGTCGATGACGACCGGATCCGCGCCCGGGTCGGGCTCGAAGAGCGTGTCGTAGGGATCGTCGTTGCGCGGCATGGAGCGTCCATCCTTGCACGCGGGCCGCCGGATCAGCACCCCCGCGCAGCCCGCAGCAGGACGAGCTTCTCCGCGAGCACCGCGAGCACGACCGCCGCGGCGCCGGCCGCCACCGGCCACGCGAGGCCCTGCACGAGCTGGCTGACGAGCACGAAGAGCGCCACGCCGACCAGCGACGCGGTCAGCAGATAACCGAGGAAGGCGTCCGTCAGGCGCAGCGGCTGGAACGCGGCGTCCGTCGGATCGAGCTGGCGGGAGAAGCGCCCCTGCGCGACCCGCAGCCGCAGCAGGACCGCGAGGCCGAGCAGCCCCGCGACGACGGAGACCAGGCAGAAGACGATCGGCCCGTGCGAGGCGATCGCGTCGGCGGGCAGGTCCGAGTGGGCCTCGATCCGTCCGAGGTTCGAGAGCCCCTCGAACGTGCTGAAGACCACGAGCGCCACGAAGCCGAGCACCGCGAGCATGTCCTGGTTGGCGTCGTCGAGGCTCGCCGCGACGTGCGCCTGCCACTCGTCGCGGTCGTAGGGCGCACAGGTCGCGCCACGCACGCGCGCGAGCCCCTCGGTGGCGCCGACGTGGTGCCAGCGGAGGTAGGCCGCGATCACGCCGGTGAGCGTGAGCGCGCCGAGCCCGGCGGCGAAGATCGGCGCGGCGCCCAGCGCGATCGCCGTGAGCGTGGCCGCGAGCGCCGTCAGCCCCGCCGACTGCAGGAAGAAGAGGAAGCCGGCCCCCAGAAAGTTATGCCGGGACGCGCGGGTGGGGTTACCGGGCGCGAAGTCGCGCTCCTGCAGCAGGCGCTCGTAGAGCACGCCGTGCAGCGTCATGCCGGCGTGCAGCTTTGCCAGGCGAAGCGAGAGCACCAGCGACGGCACCAGCAGGAAGAGGCCGTAGAACGCGAAGAGGTGCGCCTCGAGCGGGCGCAGGCTCGCAGGCAGGTTGCCCTGCAGCACGTTCTGCACGAAGAGCCCGAGCGCTGCGAACGTGCTCCCGAGGAACGTCAGCAGCGCCCGCCGCCGGCCGACGAGGCTGCGGAACTCGCCGGCGACGAGCGTGAAGTCGAGCGTGCGGCCGGCGGCGCTCATGCGGTCCGGTAGTGATCGACGACGCGGTACGAGCGCGCGACGAGGCCGAAGGCGAGCGCCGCGACGAAGGCGAACCCGGCAAAGAAAAAGAGCTGGAAGGCGCTCACCGACAGGCCCGCCTCCGCGAGGCGCGACGTCAGCGTCGGGTTGCGCACGCCCGCGTTCGCGAGCAGCACCCAGAGGTTGCCGACCGTCACCGACAGGCTCCAGAAGCTCATCAGCACGCCCTTCATGCGTGCCGGCGCCTGCGAGTACGCGAACTCGAGGCCCGTCGCGGAGACGAGCACCTCGCCGAAGGTCAGCAGCGCGTACGGGCCGATCTGCCAGAGCAGCGAGGGCCGCGCGCCGGTGTCGATGACGAGCTGCAGCGCGCCCGCGGCGATCCACGCGAGGCCCGCGAAGGCGATGCCCGTCGTCATGCGTCGCAGCGGCGTCGGCTGCACACCTGCGCGGCGGAGGAGCGGGTAGAGCAGCAGGTTGTTGAAGGGCAGCAGCAGCATCACGAGCAGCGGGTTGAGCGCCTGCATCTGCGAGGGGCTCGTGAACCACGAGATCCCCGGCAGGGTGAGCTTGTCGGCCTGCAGCACCCACGTGGAGGCCTTCTGATCAAACAGCGACCAGAACGGCGTCACGA
Source organism: uncultured Myxococcales bacterium (assembly GCA_964354895.1). Lineage (GTDB taxonomy): Bacteria > Myxococcota > Myxococcia > Myxococcales > Vulgatibacteraceae > CAYHCR01. The sequence goes on from CAYHCR010000074.1 coordinate 8,567, forward strand.
GCGCGAAGATCACGAGCAGTCGAGTGACCGCGCGCACGGCGTCGACGGCCGCCGCGGGGTGCAGGCCGCGCGCCTCGTCGAGCTGGAGCGCCACGCCGCCGAGCGCGCCGACGAGCACGAGCACGAGCGAGAGACAGATCGCCGCGACGAGCCCGAGCCACGGCGTCGCTGCCAGCGCGCCGAGCCCGAGGAGCACGCCTCCGAGCGCGAGGGAGAGGCCCGCCGTGCGGCCCTTCGCGAAGAGCGCCGAGCGGCATACCTGCGCAAACGAGTGGGGATCGGGCGGCGCCGGCGGCACGTCCACGTAGCGGTGGCGGCCGAGCCAGAAGACGAAGGTCGCGATCCCCATCAGCACGCCGGGGATGCCGAACGCGACGGCGGGACCGTACGAGCGCAGCGCGAGCGGGATGAGCAGCGACGCGAAGAACGAGCCGAAGTTGATGATCCAGTAGAAGGCGTCGAAGACGACCCGCGCGAGCGACTTGTTGGTCTGATCGAACTGATCGCCCACGAAGCTCGAGACGCACGGCTTGATGCCGCCGGAGCCGAGCGCGATCAGCGCGAGCCCCGTGAAGAACCCGACGCGGCTGCCCTCGAAGATCGCCAGACACGCGTGGCCCACGCAATACAGCCCGCTCAGCCAGAGGATCGTGCGGTATTTGCCGAGGAAGCGATCGGCGAGCCAGCCGCCGAGCAGCGGGAAGAAATAGACGCCCATCACGAAGACGTGGAAGACCTCCTTCGCCTCGGCCTTGCGCAGCTCCGCGTCGGCGATCCCCGTCAGCAGGAAGCCGGTGAGGAAGATCGTGAGGATGTTGCGCATCCCGTAGAAGCTGAAGCGCTCGCACGCCTCGTTGCCGATGATGAACGAGATCTGGGGCGGGATGGGCGCGTTGGCCGGCGC
>CAYHCR010000075.1:0-9313 GCA_964354895.1 uncultured Myxococcales bacterium
CGTACTTCTCCGTCTCCGCGCAGCGGAACTGTGCGAGCCCGCGCTCGGCGACGATCTCCGGGAGGATCCGCGTCGGCTGATCGGGCGGGTACGCGACGGGCAGGCCGAAGTCGGCCTTGTACTCGGTCATGCAGCCGTAGAACCCCAGCTGCGGGCGCGCGGGGCGATCCACGCCGGCGGGCGGCTTCTCGAAGGCGAGCAGCTGCGTGATCTCGCGGGCGCGATCGGAGCGGAAGTTGAAGAAGAGCGCCGCGTGGCCGTCGCGCAGCAGCCCGTCGGGCCGCACGATCGTCGGCTGGACGAACTCGTCGTTCTCGCCGCGCGCGTAGGCTCCCTGCAACGCTTCCTGCGCCGTCTTCGCGGTGAAGCCCTCGCCCTGCACGAGCGCGCGATAGGCCTGCAGCACTCGCTCCCAGCGCTGATCGCGGTCCATCGCGTAGAAGCGGCCGGAGATCGTCGCGATCGCTGCGGGGAGCTTCTCGGTCGCGATCGTCGCCTCCACCGTCGCGAGGTAGGCCTCGGCGCTGCGCGGCGGGGTGTCGCGCCCGTCGAGGAAGGCGTGGACCCACGTCTGTGCCACACCTGCGTCCGAGGCCGCGCGCAGCAGCGCGAGCAAGTGCGTGAACTGGCTGTGGACGCCGCCGTCGGAGACGAGGCCGAGCAGGTGCAGGCCGCCGCCCTCCTTGCCACGCCGCAGGGCCTCCACGATGACCGGGTTCTTCGCGAGCGAGCCGTCCTCGACCGCGCGGTCGATGCGCACGAGGTCCTGGTAGACGATGCGGCCGGCGCCGAGGTTCGTGTGGCCGACCTCGCTGTTGCCCATCTGGCCGTCGGGCAGGCCGACGTGCAGCCCGCTCGTGAAGAGGCGCTGGTGCGGCGCGTGCTCGTTCCAGCGCGAGGTCACCGGCGTGTCGGCGAGCGCGATCGCGTTCGCCGTGCGCTCGGCGCGCAGCCCCCATCCGTCCAGCACGCAGAGCAGCACGGGCTTCACGCGGTTCATCGGGCGATCCTCCGCGCGGGCGATCGGGGCGCTGCCTAGTTCACCAGCAGGTCTGCCCGCGCGTTCCGGAAGGGTGTCACACATGGAGGGCCGTCGCTCCAGCGCAGCGCCTGCAGGCCCCGCACGCCCAGCGCCGCGACGAGCGCGGAGCGCGTGCCGTAGCGCTCGGTGTGGACGCAGAGCGCCTGCAGGCGGCGGGCGAAGGCGTGGTCGTACGGGGCGTCCAGCGGCGGCGGGAGGACGTCGTCGGGCGTCGCGTGATCCGCGAGCACGCCGCCGAGCGCCTCCAGCAGAGCTTCTCCGCGCAGGCCGAGCACGGCCCGCAGGCGCTCGGCCGCGCGCACGGTCTTGGGCATCGCGGGCGAGAGGAGCCGATCGTTGCCGAGCACGTGTACGCCGGGGCGCAGGTAGACGATCTGCCGGCCGCGCGGCGCCTGCCGGAGGTGCGCGACGAACGCCGACGCCGCGCCCGCGACGAGCACGTTGCACGACGCGAACTCGCCCGGGTCGAGCGCCTCGATCACCTCGCGCGCGTCGGCCACGCTGCCGGCCGCGAGCGCCTTCACGACGATCTCGCCGCGCGAGCGCAGACCTTCCGGGATGGGGCCGGTCGGCCGCTGGTTCGTCAGCCCGACGTAGAGCCCCGCCTCGGTCACGCCGGTCCAGGAGCCGCCCTTCTCGCCATCGACGCCGCCGATCGCCAGGGGCGCGCCGGGGATCGATCGCGGGCCGGTCGCGGGGCGGTCGTAGAATTCGTCGCGGACCGACGTGACGAGCACGGGGTGGTCGGGGTGGGCGTGGAGGGCGATCGCGAGGGTGCACATCGGCCCCTTTTCTTACCTCCCTCCGGCCGCGCCGCAAGGGGGCGCGACAGGGGTGTCGCGATCGCGGGCGCCACCGCCGTGGGAAGCTTCGCAAGCCCCCGATGTTCGGAGCGCCTCGCGCCGGCCCGGATCCTGCTTTGCGGCTCGACGTGCGCACGATCCTCCCGCTGCTGCTGCTCCCCGCCCTCTTCGCCTGCACCTTCACCGGGCCCGGCACCGAGACCGTCGTCCAGGTCGAGGGCGCGACGGGCCGAGGCTGGTTCTCGTTCGAGTGCCCCTCGGGCGAGCTGGCGTGGACGGAGGCGGACGACTGGAGCCACCTCGCCGCGGCGCCGCGCCTCGCGGTCGGGAGCCTCGTCGTCGGGGTCGCGGTCGCGTCGCCGCTCGTCCCGGCCTCCCCCGCTGGCCAGGACAGCGTGCGCCTGCTCGCGCCGGGCCGGGTGACGCTGCTCGACCTCGCGGACGACGGCGCCGTGCGGGACGTGCTCGTCGTCTCGGCGGAGACGCCGACAGCTATGCAGGTCGTTCAGCTGGAGGAGCTCCACGACGCCTGGAGCGGCGACCGCACCTCGCGCTCCACGCCGCTGGAGCGGCTCGAGGTGGTGCTCGGGCGCGATCGCTTCTGGCCGCACGAGCGATACGTCGAGCACGTCGTCCTCGACACCTCGCTGCTCGCCGCCGATGGCGCGACGCTCTGCGGAAAGCGACCCTGGCAGGCGACGTTGACGCCGCCGCTCTGGGAGCTGACCCGGAGCCCCGATGAACGAGGGAGTCTGACGCTGCGCCTCGATCGGCCGGGCGAAGCGCTCCTGGAGATCACCCTCGAGGGCGCCACGCTGCAGTTCCCCGTGGTGGTGCGCTGATGCGCCGCCACCTGCTCGGCCTGCTCGTGATCGTCGGCGCCGCGGCCTGCGCCGACGAGGCCCCGGAGCTCCAGCTCGAAGCGAACGTGATGCCCGACGGCGGCTCGCTCGACGGCCCCCCCGGCGCGCAGCGACTCCGGATGGCGGTCGGCTCCGTGGGGATCTTCGGCCTGCGCGCGATCCTTCCCTCGGAGCCGGACGAGGCGCGGTGGCTCGGAGTGGGCGAGGCGCACGCCTGCGACACGTTCGTGCTCGATCTCCGACCCGTCGAGAGCGGCCCCATCGACGGGGGTGTCGGCATCCCCGAGCGGCAGGCCTCCCTGGCCGGCACGCCGCTTCGGCAGCACGATCTGCAACGCTTCGCCCTGCTCGGCGCGAGGCCCGGCGAGAGCTGCCTCGAGGTCCCGTCGAGCGAAGGCGTCGTGCGGGTGCAGGTGATCGTCGAGCGGCGCTGATCGAGCGGCGCCGGGCAGCACGGCCGCTATTTATGGTACGGCTCGCCGCGCACGATCGTGAACGCGCGGTAGAGCTGCTCGAGCAGCACGACGCGCGCCAGCCGGTGCGGGAGCGTCAGCTTCGAGAGCGCCAGCAGCGGGCTCGCCTTCGCCCGCACGGCGTCCGAGTGCCCCTCCGCGCCGCCGATGAGGAAGGCGACGTCGCGGCCGCGGTTGGCGGGCTCCACGATCAATTCATTGCAGAACTGCTCGGTGGTGAATTCCTTGCCGCGCTCGTCGAGCACGACGACCTGGTCGCGCGGGGAGAGCTTCGCCAGCAGGGCCTCGCCCTCCTCCTCGCGCGCCCGGAGCGCGTCCTTGCCGCCCTTCCGGCTGGGCGGCAGCTCCACGAGCTCGAACGGTCCGTAGCGGCGCAGCCGAGCCGCGTACTCCGCCGCGGCTGGCTCGAAGAGGCCCGACTTGTCCGCGCCGATCGCGAAGACGCGGAGCTTCACGGCGGCGTCAGCCCTCGAGCGTGATGCGCGGCGCGTCGGCCCAGAGCCCCTCGAGGTCGTAGAGCACGCGCGCGTCCTCGTACATGACGTGGCAGACGACGTCGCCGTAGTCGATCAGCACCCAGTGGCCGTTCTGCTGCCCCTCGACGCCGATCGGGCGCTCGCCGTCCTTCTTGAGCGTCTCCTCGATCGAGTCGGCGATCGCCTGGACCTGGCGGTCGGAGGTGCCGGACGCGATGACGAAGAAGTCGGCGTACGAGGTCAGCCCGCGGACGTCGAGGATGAGGACGTTCTCGGCCTTCTTGTCGAGCGCGGCGGCGCCGGCGGCGCGCGCGAGGGGGTAGGCCGGGTGGCCGTCAGCAGGGCCCGAGGGGATCGCCTCGGCGGCCGCGGGCCGATGCACCTTGATCTTCTTGGGCTTGGCCGGGGCGGCCTTCGCGGCCGAAGCCTTCACGCCAGCGGCCTTGGCGCCGGACTTGGCGCCAGCGGACTTGGCGCCAGCGGACTTGGCGCCAGCGGACTTGGCGCCGGACTTCGCGCCGCCGGACTTCGGCGCGGACCTGTTCGCAGCGGCGGGACGGCGGGGCGGGCTCTTGCGTGCGGCCAAGCGGCACTCCTTCTCGGGGTCGGCGGCGGGGTTCCCGCGCGCCGGCCGGCATGCAATCACACCCGGATCTGTCCGTCGCCGGTCACGACGAACTTCGTCGCGGTCAATTCGCGCAACCCCATCGGGCCGAACGCGTGCAGCTTCGTGGTCGAGATGCCGATCTCCGCCCCGAGGCCGAGCTCCCCGCCGTCGTTGAAGCGCGTCGAGGTGTTGACCATCACGCAGCTCGCCTCGACCTCGCGCCGGAAGCGCGCGGCGCTCTCCGCGCTCGGGGTGACGATCGCCTCGGTGTGCAGCGAGCCGAAGGTCGCGATGTGCCCCAGCGCCTCGTCGAGCGACGCGACGACCTTCACGGCGAGGATGCGATCGAGGAACTCGCAGCCGAAGTCGGCGTCAGTGGCCGCGCGCGACGGCACGGCCGCGCCGTCGAGGATCGCCTTCGCCGCCGGCTCCGCGCGCAGCTCGATCCCGGCCGCGACCAGCGCGCGCCCCACGACGGGCAGCAGTGCGGGAGCGGCGTCCCGGTGCACCAGCAGGCACTCGGTGGCGTTGCAGACGCCCGGCCGGCTCTTGCCGTTCACGGCGATCGCCGCCGACCGCGCGGGCTCGGCGCCCGCGTCCAGGAAGAGGTGGCAGACGCCCTTGTAGTGCTTCACGACCGGCACGCGCGCGTTCTCCGCGACGAACCGGATGAGGCCCTCGCCGCCGCGCGGGATCGCCAGATCAATGAGCCCCTCGAGCTTGAGCAGCTCGAGCAGCAGCGCGCGATCCGTCGACTCGACGAGCTGCACCGCCGCCTCTGGCAGACCTGCCTCCCGCAGTCCGTCCCGCACCGCCGCCGCGAGCGCGAGGTTAGTCCGGAGCGCTTCCTTGCCTCCGCGCAGGATCGCGGCGTTGCCGCTCTTGAGACAGAGCGCGCCGGCGTCCGTCGTCACGTTCGGCCGCGCCTCGAAGACCATCAGGATCGTGCCGAGCGGGATGCGGACGCGCTCGATCGCGAGGCCGTTGGGCCGCGCGCGCGCCTCGACCACCTCGCCGACGGGGTCGGGCAGCGCGCGCACCTCGTCGATCGCGCGGGCGAGCCCCTCGACCCGCGCCTCGTCGAGCGAGAGCCGATCGAGCAGCGCGTCGGACAGTCCTGCGGATCGACCGGCCTCGACGTCCACGCGGTTCGCGGCGAGCACCTCGGCGCCCCGCGCGCGCACCGCGGCTGCGATGCACGCGAGCGCCGCGTCCTTCTGCGCGGTCGAGGTCCGCGCGAGCACGCGGGCCGCGGCGCGCGCGTCGGTGGCGAGGCGGCGGGCCTGCGCGACGGGATCGGTCATCGTCATGGCGCGCACGCTGCCGCCCGCCCCCGCCGAGGGCAAGCGACCGGCGCATCGAATAGGGTGCCGCGCATGCAGAGATCCCCCCTGCGGCTCGCGCTGCTGCTGCTCGCGCTGGGCGCCTGCGCCACGACCGCCACGCCGCTCTACCCGCTCGACATCTCTGCAGGCACGGTCGGCAACGACATGCGGCGGCTCGAGACCGCGCAGGTCGTCCTCTACTATCCGGCGGCGCGTCACGAGCTGGCGCTGCGCTTCGTGGCGCGGCTCGAGGACTGCACCACGCAGCTGCGCCGCAAGCTCGTCGAGCCGGCGGCGTTCCAGAAGCTGGTCGTGCTGCTGCCCGAGACGCCGATCAACAACGCCTATGTCGCCTCGTCGTTCCTCGGCGTCGAAGCGCACATGGTCGTGCCGCCGCAGTTCGAGACGGAGGTCTTCCCGGAGCTGGGGATCACGCCGAGCCCCGGGCTCGTCGGCTGTCACGAGGCCGTGCACTTCGTGCAGATGCAGCAGGCCAAGGGCCTCTCGTGGCTGCTGCGCGGGATCTTCGGCGAGCTCTACACGCCGCAGCTCGGCTTCGATTCGTGGTTCACGGAAGGTCTCGCGACCTACTACGAGTCGCGGCTCGTGCCGGGCACCGGTCGCGCTGCGAGCCCCCGTTTTCGGGGCTATCTGCACGCGGGGCTCGCCGGAAAGGAGATCGACGGCGGCGATCTCTACGGCGCGCGCATCCAGCCGAACTCGACGCCATACCTGATGGGCTCGCTCTTCGTGGAGTACCTCGCGACGACCTTCGGCGAGGAGAAGCTCTGGGAGCTCGTCGAGGTGCAGTCCCGCGCCTGGCTCTTCCCGATCGCCACGAGCGTGCGGTTCCTCGACGTCTACGGTCGGGATCTCTCCTCGCTGATCGACGGCTTCGACGCCTGGCTCCGGCAGAGCTTTCCGGTGCGCGAGAAGCCGGATGCGCAAGCCACGATCCGCGAGGCGGGCGGGCTCGCGCGCTACCTGCGCACGGCCGACGGGACGGAGGTCCTGCTCTCCTCGGGGCTCGACGAGCCAGCGACGATCCGCGTCTTCGCCCCCGATGGCACGCTGCGGGCCGACCACTCCGTGACCGAGATCCTGCCGGGGCGGACGCACCAGGGCGGCGGCGTCTCGGGCGCGCTCTCGCTCTCTGCGGACGGCCGCGAGGTCTTCTTCACGGTGCTCGAGCCGGGCGTGACCTTCGAGCGGATCTCGCTCGTCGCGCTCGACGTGGCGCGCGGCTCGACGCGGCTCGTCTCGCCGGCGATCGGCGGCAACGGTGGCTCGCTCGATCCCGATGGCCGCACGTACCTCTTCTCCGCCGCGGACGGCGATCGCTTCGTGCTGCGCTCGCTCGACCTCGCGAGCGGCACGATCACGCCGTTCGTCACGCCGCCGATCGGCGTCTACCTCTCTCCGCCGCGCGTCTCCACGGACGGCGCGCGCGTGGTGACGGTGGCCGATCGCGGCGCGACGAAGGAGCTCTGGCTGCTCGACCGACGGACCGGGGACGTGCTGCAGACGATCGCGCGCGACGGGCCGATCTACGATCCCTCGTTCACGCCGGATGGCCGGCTCCTCTACACTTCGACGGTGAACGGTCGCCTGCAGATTTTCCTTCACACGCCGGGCGAACCCGCGGGGACGCAGCTCTCGGACGCGCCCTACTTCGCCGCGCATCCGCACGCCGCGAACGGGACCGTGCGCTTCCTCGACCGGCGCGGATGGGGGTTCACGATCGACGAGATCGCGCTGCCTGCGCCGCGGGCAGCGTTGCAGCTGACAGAGAGCCTCGTCGCGATCGCCCCGGAGACGACGCCGGAGCCTGCGATCGTTCCGCCGACGCTGCCCCCGTCGCCGACGCTGCCGCCGTCGCCGACGCTGCCCCCGTCGCCGACGCTGCCGCCGACGCTGCCGCCGTCGCCGTCGCCGACGCTGCCGCCGTCGCCGTCGCTGCCGCCGTCGCCGACGCTGCCGCCGTCGCCGCCCCTGCCCCCGACGCCGGAACTGCCGCCGCCCCCGACGCCGGAACTGCCGCCGCCCCCGACGCCGCCCGCGCCCGTCGCGGCCGGCTCCCTCGCCCCCGGCGCCGACGCAGCGCTCCCCTCCCCGCCGCTGCTCACCGACGAGCCCGCGAGCGCGTTCGACGGCCTCTTCGTCCCGCGGCTGCACGCCCCCGGCCTCGTCTTCTCGGACGGCTTCTTCGGCGCCTCGCTCGGACTGGCCGGCAACGACCGGCTCGGCCGAAACCGCTGGGCGCTCACCGTCGGCCACGTGCCCGCCGACGCGACCTGGGACGGGGCCGCGAGCTGGGCCAACACGAGCCTCGCGCCCTTCTGGCTCATCGCCTCGATCGAGCAGAGCGCGAGCGATTCGCTGCTCTCGATCGGCGCCGACGGCGCGGTGGCCAGCGCGCCCTACCGCCGCGAGCGCCACGCGGACCTCGCGCTCGGGCGCTCGATCGCGGGCCAGCCGCTCGATCTGGGGCTCTCCTTCGCGGAGCTCGCGGCTGACGGGATCTCCCCGCAGCGCTGGTACGGCCCGACGCTGGGCGCCTCGTGGAGCGCGGGCGAAGGGACGCCGTACGCAGGCGTCCGGCGCGCGCTCGGCCTCGACGGCCGCGTGACCGCATACGTTCCGCTCACCGAGGTGCAGGGCGTGCTCGACGTGGGCTTTGGCCTGTTCGCGGCGGTGCCGGCGTGGCCCTCGTCGCGCGCCTCGTTCCGGCTGCTCTCGCGGCTGCGGCTCCTGCCGGGCGGCGAAGGAGCAGGTCTGCTGGTGCTGGGCGGCTTCCGGCCGATCTTCGCGCTGCCGATAGAGGGCGATCCCGACGGCTTCGCGCGCCCGGTCGGCGGCCTGCCGCCCCGCACGATGTTCTTCGAGGCGCTGCGCGGCTACGAGGACGCGATGGTGCGGGCGGACCGCGCCTCCGTCAGCACGCTCGTCTTCCACCTCCCGATCCCGATCGACGAGGGCTCCGCCTCCTCCCTGCTGCTCTTCGGACCGACCTTCGCCTGGCAGCTCGAGCTCGAGGCCTTCGGCAGCGCCGCGCACGAGCTCGACGAGGCCGGCACGCTCCACGCCGCCGCGGGCGCGAGCGTGGCGCTGCGCGCAGACGTGCTCGGTCTCCCGCTGCTCTTCCGCCTGCAGGGCGCGCAGCGGCTCGTCGACGACCGCGCGCTCTCCAGCTTCTTCTTCGTGGAGCTCTGAGCATGCAGATCATGGACTCGACCGCCCGCGACCGCGCGGATCTCTCGCTGCTCGGCACGCTGCACTACGCGCTCGGCGCGATGACCGGGCTCTTCGCCTGCATCCCGCTCGTCCACGTCGGGCTCGGGCTGGCGATGATGCTCTCCCCGCAGAGCTTTTCGAGCGGCGGAAAGGAGCCGCCGCCGTTCTGGTTCGGCGGGCTCTTCTTCGCGATCGGGCTCGCGGTCATGGTGATGGGCTGGGCCTTCGCCGCGCTGCTGCTGCGCGCCGGCTTCCTGCTCAAGCGCGCGCGCTCGCACACGTTCTGCATGGTGATCGCGTTCTTCGAGCTGCCGAACGTGCCGATCGGCACGGCGCTCGGGGCGTGGACGCTGTCGGTCCTGACCCGTCCATCGGTGAAGGCGCTCTTCGACCCGCCGCCGATCAGCCGTCCCTGACCACGAAGAGCTCGTCGCGATGGCCGAGCTCCGCGTCGGCGCCGGGCCCGAGCACCTCGCGGATCCTGTCGTTG
>CAYHCR010000076.1:0-9284 GCA_964354895.1 uncultured Myxococcales bacterium
CTCTTCGCCGCCGTCTTCCTCACCACGCGGCGGACCAAAAAAATGCACGGCGGCCACACCGCGCTCGCCAGCACGCTGGGCCCCGTCGGCTACCACGTCACCGACGGCGTCATGTATCTGCTCCTGAACGTCCGGAGCTGGGCGCCCGACGACGAGACCCGGCAGCGCGTCAAGGATCGCTTCCTCGCGAAGCCCATCCCCGTCGGCCCCACGCCGCTCTCCGGCAGCCAGCGCGGCCGCTCCGTGATCTTCGTGCAGCTCGAGAGCACGCAGAGCTTCCCGCTCGGCCTGCAGATCGGCGGCGAGCCCGTCACGCCGGTCTTCGACGCGCTCGCGCAGGAGAGCCTGACGTTTCCGCGCTTCCACTCGCAGATCGGCCAGGGCACGACCTCGGACGCAGAGCTGCTCGTCAACTGCTCGCTCTATCCGGCGCGGGGCGGCAGCGTCTACTACGACCACGCCGACAAGGACCTGCGCTGCTTGCCGGAGCTGCTGCGGGAGCACGGCTACGCCACGGTCGCGATGCACGGCAACCGCCCCGACTTCTGGAACCGCGCGCTCATGTATCCGGTCGTCGGCTTCGATCGCTTCGAGTCGATCGAGGACTTCCGCCCCGGCGAGCGCATCGGGCTCGGCCTCAACGATCGCGACTTCCTGCTCGAGGCGATCGAGAAGCTGCAGCGCACGCCCGAACCGTTCTTCGCCTTCCTCATCACGATCACGAACCACACGCCGTTCGCGTTCCCGAACCTGCCCAAGCCCCTCGACACCGGCCCGTGGACCGGCACGATGCTCGGCGATTACCTGCAGACCATCCGGTACCAGGACGAGGCGCTCGGGCTGTTCGTCCGGAAGCTCCGCGAGGCGGGGCTGCTCGAGCGCGTCGTGCTCGTCATCTATGGCGACCACCAGGGGCTCACGCACGACAAGGCGCCGGAGGCCGCAGGCCAGCTCGGCCTCGATCTCTCCCGCGGCGACGCGCTGTTCTCCTTTGAGCGCCGCGTGCCGCTGCTCGTGCGGCTGCCGGGCGAGCCGGGGCGCGTGATCGACCGGCCGGTCGGCCAGCTCGATCTGGGGCCCACGGTGCTCGATCTGCTCGGCCTCGAGCCGCACGACCGCTTCCAGATGGGCCGCAGCCTGCTCGCGGAGCCGGCGCGGCCGGTGATCTTCCCGAACGGCTCGGCGCTCGACGAGACGCTGTTCTACCAGTCCAACGACGCCGCCCTCGGCAGGCCCGGCTGCTACGACGCCGTCTCCGGCGCGACGGTCGACAAGGCCCGCTGCGACGGGCTGCGCACGTTCGCCGAGAGCGAGCTGCAGGTCGCGCGCGATCTCTACGAGTGCGATCTCGTGCCGTGGCTCGTCGAGGGCGCGCCCTGACGCGCCGCTGACGCAGGTGTACGTTGCGCGCTTCCTCGCTGGGGGTTTCCGCATGCGCGCCACGTCGCTGTTCGCCTCGTCGCTCTCGCTCGTCGCGGCCGCCGCCGCCGCCGCGCCGCCCTCTCCCGCAGAGCTGCCCGACGCGCTGCGGCCGTGGAGCGGCTGGGTGCTGCACGGCCGCGAGGCGGAGCGCTGCCCGCTGCTGACGTCCGGCGGGAGTTCGCAGCGCACGTGCGTCTGGCCGGGCGCGCTCGAGTTGACGCTGGTCGACGACGGCGGCGCGTTCTCGCAGGCGCTCGAGGTCCACGCCGACGCGCTCGTCCCGCTGCCGGGCGATCACAAACGCTGGCCGCTCGAGGTGAAGGTCGACGGGCTGCCCGCGCCGGTCGTGCCGCGCGGCGGGGCGCCGGTCGTCGCGTTGAAGCCCGGCGCCCACGTGATCACGGGCCGCTTCGCGTGGGACGCGCTGCCGGAGGCCTTGCAGGTGCCCCCCGGCACCGGGCTGCTGCGGCTGTCGCTGCGGGGAACTCCGCAGGACTTCCCGAACCGCGACGAGGCCGGGCTGCTCTGGCTGCAGAAGGCCGCGGCCGAGGCCGACGGCGAGCACGCGCTCGAGCTCGTCGTCCACCGGCAGCTCGTCGACGAGGTCCCGCTCGTGGTCGTGACGCGGATCGAGCTGCAGTCCTCCGGCAAGAACCGCGAGGAGCTGCTCGGCCGCGCGCTGCCGGCGGGCCTCGTGCCGATGTCGCTCACCTCGCCGATCCCCGCGCGGCTCGAGCCCGACGGACGGCTGCGGGTGCAGGTGCGGCCCGGGAAGTTCACGATCGAGCTGACGGCGCGCCACGAGGGACCGGCGGCGAAGCTCGCGCTCGCCGAGCCGAACGGCCCGTGGGCGCCGGAGGAGCTCTGGGTCTTCGCCGCGCGGCCGTCGCTGCGGCAGGTCGTCGTCGAGGGCGTGCCGGGCATCGATCCGGCGCAGAGCACGCTGCCCGCCGCCTGGCGCAGCCTGCCCGCGTACCGCGTGCGCCCGGGGGAAGCGATGCAGCTGACGGAGAAGCTGCGCGGCGACGCCGATCCCGCCCCCGATCGCCTCTCGCTCTCCCGCAGCCTCTGGCTCGACTTCGACGGCCGGGGCTTCACGATCCAGGACGAGATCAGCGGCACGCTCTCGCGCTCGTGGCGCCTCTCGATGAACGCGCCGATCGAGCTCGGCCGCGTCGCCGTCGGCGGCCAGGATCTCTTCCTCACGCGCCTGCAGCCGGGTGGACCGGCCGGCGTCGAGGTGCGGCAGGGCCAGGTGCAGGTCAGCGCCGACAGCCGCCTGGTCGGCGATCCCGCAGTGCTGCCCGCGGTCGGCTGGGCGCATGACTTCCAGCAGGTGAGCGCCACGCTGCACCTGCCGCCGGGCTGGCGCCTCTTCTCCGCGTTCGGCCCCGACGACGTGCCCGGCACGTGGGTCAAGCGCTGGACGCTGCTGGATCTCTTCCTGCTGCTGATCACCGCGCTCGCGGTCGGCAAGCTCTTCGGCGTGCGCGCCGGCGTGCTCGCGCTCCTCACGCTCGGGCTGACGATCCCCGAGGAGGACGCGCCGCAGTGGGCGTGGCTCGTGGTGCTGGCGCTCGAGGCGCTCGTGCGCGTGCTGCCGGACGGCTGGCCGCGCAAGCTCAGCCGGATCGCGCGCGGCGCGTCGTGGCTCGCGCTCGTCGCGATCGCGCTCCCCTTCTCGATCCAGCAGATCCGGCAGGCGATGTATCCGGCGCTCGAGCACGAGTACCAGACGATGGGCGAAGGCACGCCGGGCTGGGGGAACGCGCTGCAGACGCCGGGCGCGATGGCGCCCCCGCCGCCGCCGTCGCCCGTCCAGACGAAGGACGAGGAGTCGACGATCGTCGACGGGATCGCGGATCCCGAGCCGATGGAGCAGCAGGCGTTCGACGGCAAGAACGACCCGAATTCCAACGCGTACGGCGGCTTCGCGTCGAGCCTCTCCCGCAGCAACGCGCCGGCGAAGGGCAAGCTCGGCAGGAAGGGCGGCAACTACCGCTACGAGTACGACGCGCGCACCGTCGTGCAGACCGGCCCCGGCCTGCCCCGCTGGAGCTGGAACCAGGTGGCGCTGCGCTTCTCCGGGCCCGTCGAGGCCGACGCGAAGATGGGCTTCTGGCTCCTCTCGCCCCGCGTGAACCTGGCCCTGGGCTTCCTGCGCGTGCTGCTGCTGTCGCTGCTCGCGCTCGTGCTGCTCGCGTTCCCGGGCGACGTCTGGCCGGCGGCGCTGCGGCGGCTCTTCTCGCGCGCGACCGCGGCCGGTGCGGCGGGCGCGCTGCTGCTCTTCGCCCCCCCCGCGACGGCCGAAGAGGCGCCGTCCGCAGAGCTGCTCGCCGAGCTGCAGCGCCGGCTGCTCGAGCCGCCCGCGTGCCACCCGACCTGCGCGTCGATCTCGCGCCTCTTCGTCGACGCCGACGGCGAGCTGCTGCGGCTGCGCCTCTCGGCGTCGATCCTGGCGCAGACCGCGATCCCGCTGCCGGGCGGGGCGCAGAGCTGGACGCCCGCGTCCGTGCGCGTGGACGACAAGCCCGCCTCGGCGCTGCTGCGCGCGGCCGACGGCCAGCTCTGGCTCGCGCTGCCGCCGGGCACCCACGAGCTGCTCCTCGAGGGGCCGCTGCCGCCCAGAGAAGTGGTGCAGCTGCCGCTCCCGCTCCGGCCCCACCGCGTCGAGCACAAGGTGCGCGGCTGGACGCTCGACGGCGTGCACGAGGACGGCCTCGCCGACGAGAACCTCCAGCTCACGCGCCAGCGCGGCGCGGACGCTGCGGCCGGCGGCGCGCTGCAGCCCGGCCAGCTCCCGCCCTTCGTGCGGATCGAGCGCGAGCTGACGCTGGGCCTGACCTGGGAGGTGCAGACGCGCGTCACGCGGCTCACGCCGCTCGGGACGGCGATCGTGCTGGAGGTGCCGCTGCTGCCGGGCGAGTCGGTGACGACCGCCGACGTGCGCGTGCAGGCGGGCAAGGCGCTCGTGAGCATGGCGCCGGGCGCGACGGAGACGGCCTGGAGCTCGGCGCTGGAGATCCGCGACGAGACGAAGCTGACGGCCCCGTCGGGCCTGCCGTGGACGGAGAGCTGGCGGCTCGTCGCCGGGCCCATGTGGCACGTGGCCTGGGAAGGATTGCCGATGATCCACGACGCGGCGGGCGGCGGCGACCGTGTGCCCGAGTGGCGGCCGTGGCCGGGCGAGACGCTCACGCTGCGCGCGGGCCGGCCCGAGGGGCTCGCGGGGCAGACGATCACCATCGACCGCTCCGAGCTGACGATCTCGCCGGGCGCGCGCTCGACCGAGGCGACGCTCAAGCTCACGCTGCGCTCCTCGCGCGGCGGGCAGCACCCGATCACGCTGCCTGCGGGCGCCACGCTCCAGAGCGCGTCGATCGACGGCCGGCCGCAGCCGCTGCGGCTCGAGGGCGCGATCGTCGCGCTGCCGATCGTGCCGGGCACGCAGCGCGTGGAGCTCGTCTTCCGGCTGCCGGAAGGTGTGCAGACACATTTCTCAGCGCCCGCCGTCGGGCTCGGCCTGCCGAGCGTGAACGCCGAGCTCGTCGTGCGGATGCCGGCGGAGCGCTGGGTGCTCTTCGCGGGCGGGCCGCGCATGGGGCCGGCGGTCCTCTTCTGGAGCCTGCTCGTGGTGCTGGCGCTCGTCGCCTTCGCGCTCGGCCGCGTGAAGCTCACGCCGCTCACCACGCTGCACTGGGGCCTGCTGGCGATCGGCCTCTCGCAGCTGCCGATCCCGGCGGCCGCGCTCGTCGCCGGCTGGCTGCTGCTGCTCGGCTGGCGCGGCCGCACGCCCCAGCTCGACGTGACGCCCTTCCGCCTGCGCCAGCTCGCGCTGGTGCCGCTCACGCTCGCCGCGCTCGCCGCGCTCTTCGCGGCGATCCAGCAGGGGCTGCTCGGCCAGCCCGACATGCAGGTGACCGGCAACGGCTCGAGCCAGAGCGCGCTGCGCTGGTTCGCCGATCGCTCTACGGCGGAACTTCCGCAGCCGTGGGTGCTCTCCGTGCCGCTGCTCGTCTACCGCGGGCTGATGCTCGCGTGGGCGCTGTGGCTCGCGTGGGCGCTGCTCGGCTGGCTCCGCTGGGGCTGGAAGATGTTCGGGGCGGGCGGGCTCTGGACGCCGCCGCAGCCGCTGCCGACCTCGACCGCAGGGCTGCCGATCGCCGTCGCGATCGAGGAGGCCCCGAAGGCCCCATGACGCCCTGGCTGCGCTTCGACCGGACGGAGCTCGCGGGCGCCTTCGGCGACGTCGGGACCGATCTGCCCCTGCTCGTCGGGCTCGTCGTCACCTGCGGGCTCGATCCCGCCTCGGTGGCGATCGGCTTCGGCGCGCTGCAGATCGTGACGGGCGTCGTCTACGGCATCCCCATGCCGGTGCAGCCGCTCAAGGCGATGGCCGCGATCATGCTCGCGCAGAAGCTCGCGCCGGGCGTGCTCGCGGGCGGCGGCCTCGTGATCGGCGCGGTCATGCTCGGGCTCGCCGCGACGGGCGCGCTGACGTACCTCAGCAGGCTCGTCGCGCTGCCCGTCGTGCGCGGCGTGCAGGTGGGCCTCGGGCTCTCCCTCGCGACGCTCGCGCTCAAGGACTACGTCGCGGGCTCGGGCGCGTCCGGCTTCGCGCTCGCGGGCGGCTCGGCGGTGCTGCTGCTCGCGCTGCGCGGCCAGCGACGCGTGCCGGCGCCGCTGCTCGTGATGGGGCTCGGCGCGATCGTCGCGGCGATCGTCTCTGGCGAGCAGCTCCTCTCGCAGCCGCTCCTCGGGCTCTCGGCGCCGACGATGATCGTGCCGACGCTCGACCAGCTGCAGCAGGGCGCGCTGCTGCTCGCGCTGCCGCAGATCCCGCTCTCGTTGGGAAACTCCGTGATCGCGACGAGCCAGGCGACGCGGGATCTCTTCCCCGAGCGCGCGGTCTCCGTGCGGAAGATCGGCCTGACCTACGGCCTGATGAACGTGATCGCGCCGTGGTTCGGCGCGGTGCCTGCCTGTCACGGCTGCGGCGGGCTCGTCGGCTTCTGGGGCTTCGGCGCGCGCACGGGCGGCGCGGCGGTGATGTACGGGGCGATGTATCTGGTGGCCGGGCTCTTCTTCGCGCCGGGCTTCACCGCGCTGGCGCAGAGCTTCCCGATGCCGGTGCTCGGGGTCGTCCTGCTCTTCGAGGCGGTGCTGCTCGTCTCGCTGGTGCGCGACGTCGCGAAGGGGCCGCCGTCGGGGCTCTGGATCGCGCTCTTCGTCGCGGCCTGCGTGCTGGGGCTCCCGTACGGCTACGTGGTCGGGCTCGTCCTCGGCACCACGCTGCACCACGCGCACGCGCGCGGCTGGTTGCGGCTGCCCTCCGACGATCAGGCGTAGACCTCGTCGCGCACCGTGTCGAGGATCCGATCGCCGTCGCCCTCGGCGATGCCGAAGCGCTTGCGCATCTCCTCGAGCAGCATCAGCTCCTCTTCGGTGGCGCGGTGATCGGCGAGCGCGATGACGCACGCGAGCGTGTAGACGCCGATGCGCGCCTCCGCCGGCAGCCACGCGGCGAGCGCCTGCAGCCGCCGGTCCGCGCCCTCGCGGGAGATCCGGCCCGCCGCGTCGCGGACGAAGCGCTGCAGCTCGTGGCCGTCGATCCCGCCGAGCACCGGCAGCTTCTCGGCGAGCTCGTGGATGTGCTCCGCCTCGGTGGGCGAGAGCGTGCCGTCGGCCGCCGCGGCGAGGACCATCGCCTCGACGCAGGCGTCGGCGTAGGGCGCGAGCGGCGCAGGGTCGATGCCCCGCTGCGCGAAGGCGACCGCCTTCCGCTTGGCCTCCGGCTCGGCGAGCCGCCACGCGACGCCGTCCTCTTCGTAGACGTCCTTCGCGCCCGAGCCCGTGCGGACCATCGCCTCGACGTCGGCCGCGTCGCCGTCGGAGAGGCCGATGCCGTCGCGCACCTCGAGCAGGTGATCGAGCTCCTCGTCGGTCGCGACCCCGTCGGAGAGCGCGGCGAGGCAGGCGAGGGCGTAGGCCGCCCGCTTCTGATCTGCGTTTGCGCCCTTCGCGAGCGGCGCGAGCGAGGTCGCGACGTCGGCGTCCTTGAGCGCGCCGATCGCGCGATCGACGAGCCGCGTGCGCTCGCTCTCCGTGAGCTCGCCCAGGCCCGGCAGCTTCGAGGCGACGTCGAGCACGTAGCGCCGCTCGGTCTCGCCGACGCGGCCGTCGCCGGAGGCGCCCGCGATCATCGAAGCGAGGCAGAGCTCGCTCGAGGCCCGCGCCGAGTTGCCGTCGAGGTGCGCCTTCGCCCACGCGATCGCCTTCGTCATGGGTCGGTTCTAGCTGACGCGGGCGCCGCGCGTGCGGCCGGGCGCGGGGGGTCCCGGTGCCGGCTGCGCGCTTTGGCTAAGGTGCGCGCCCATGCGCGACGGACTCCACCTCGGCCGCCTCGTCGAAGGCGACGCCGACGCCCTCGTCTCCCCCGCAGAGCTGACCACGCACGCCCTCTGCGTCGGCATGACCGGCTCGGGCAAGACGGGCCTCTGCGCGGTGCTGCTCGAGGAGCTGCTCGATCGCGGGATCCCCGTGATCGCGATCGATCCGAAGGGAGATCTGGCGAACCTGGCGCTGACGCTCGATCCGTCGCGGCCCGAAGAATTCGTCCCGTGGATCGACGCCGATCAGGCGGCGCGCGAGGGCAGCTCTGCGGCGGCGCGCGCGCAGGAGGCGGCGACGCGGCTCTCCGACGGGCTCGCGGCGTCGGGGCGCACGGTCGAGGAGCTGCGGGCCCACAAGGCCGGCTTCGTCGCGCGGATCCTGACGCCCGGCGCCACGTTCGGGACGCCGGTGGACGTCGTCGGCCGGCTCGTGCCGCCGCCGCCGGGCTCGGACGACGAGCGCGCCGAGGCGATCGACGCGCAGCTCGCCGCGATCCTCGCGCTGGTCAAGGTCGCCGCGGGTCCCACCTCGCGCGAGCTCGTGCTGCTGCACACGATCGTCGCGGGCAGCTTCGCAGAAGGAAAGACGCTCGAGCTCGGCGCGCTCGTGCGGCTGGTCGCCGAGCCGCCCTTCGACGTGATGGGCGCGCTGCCGCTGGAGACCGTCTATCCCAAGCGGGAGCGGCTCGAGCTGGCCATGAAGCTCAACGGGCTGGTCGCCTCACCGTCGCTCGCGGCGTGGCGGCAAGGTCTGCCGATGGACATCGACGCGTGGCTGCGCGCGCCCGACGGCCGGCCCTGCCTGACGGTCTTCTCGACCGCACACCTGCCCGACGACGAGCGGCTCTTCGCGACCGCGCTGCTGCTCGAGCGCGTGCTCGCCTGGACGCGCCGGCAGAAGGGCACGGGCGAGCTGCGCGCGGTGCTCTACGTCGACGAGATCTACGGCTACTTCCCGCCGCACCCGTACGATCCGCCGACCAAGAAGCCGCTGCTGACGCTGCTCAAGCAGGCGCGCGCCTTCGGCCTCGGCGTGGTGCTCGCGACGCAGAACCCGATCGATCTTGATTACAAAGGCCTCTCGAACATCGGCTCGTGGTTCGTCGGCCGACTGCAGACCGATCAGGACAAGGCCCGCATCCGCGACGGGCTGCAGGGCGCGGCGAACGCAGCAGGCCAGACGCTCGCGGACGTGGAGCGGTTGCTCGCGGGCCTCGAGAAGCGCGTCTTCCTCTGGCACTCGATCCACCGCGGCGCGCCGAAGCTGCTGCGCACGCGGCAGGCCTTCTCGTATCTGCGCGGCCCGCTGAGCCGCGAGGAGCTCGCCCGCCTCTCCGCGACCTCGGCCGCTGTCGCTGGCGCTGCCCCTGTCGCTGCCGCTGTCGCTGGCGCGGTCGCTGGCGCTGCCCCTGTCGCTGCCCCTGTCGCTGCCGCTGCCGCTTCCTCTGTCGCTGTCGCTGTCGCTGGCGC
>CAYHCR010000077.1:0-1783 GCA_964354895.1 uncultured Myxococcales bacterium
CGTCGACGCTGTACGAGCGCGCGTCGCCGGAGACCCAGAACGTCAGATCGACGGAGGCCTCGGTCGCGTAGGTCGCGTCGGCGTCGAGCAGGACGGTGGCGTCGGCGGGCGCCGTTGTATCGAGCGTGATGCTCCGGCTGATCGCCGCCGTCGCGTTCCCGGCTGCGTCCCGGACGCGGATCCAGACGGTCTTGAACGCGTCGCCGTCGGTGAGCGTGAACTGCAGCTCCGAGGCGATCGGCTCCCAGGCAGCGCCGACGAAGCTGGAGTCCTCCGAGAGCTGCATCTCCGTGCTTCCGCTCGTCGCGTCGATGAAGCCGTTGACCTGGGCCAGCACGATCTGGTTCCGGGTCAGCACGGGCGAGGCGCCCGCGGCGTCCGGGCCGCTCAGGGTCAGCGTGCCGGCGTTCGGCGCGCTGCCGTCCAGCATGATGTCGTCCACGCCGCGATATCCGACGTTCAACGCGTCGTCACGGAAGTAGGCCCGGACCTCCTTGGTGCCATCGCCCGCCGAGAGGGTCAGGTTTGCGGTCACCGCGAAGGCCTGCCAGCCGTTGTTGACGCAGCTGTCGTTGGAGCCGCCGAGCAGATCGCCGGAGAAGCACATCTCCGTCGCGCCCGCGGCGCCGATCGCCGCCGTGACCGTGCCGCCGATCGTGTAGGCCGCGCCGCCCGCGAGCAGGAGCGAAGGCGCGCCCGGCGGCTCGGTGTCGAGCACGATCGAGTCCGAACCACTGCCCGTGTTGCCGGCGTTGTCCTGCACGCAGGCGACGATCACCTTGGAGCCTTCGCCGTTCGCGACCGTCGCGGTCGTGCTCGCAGCGACGCTGCCGCCGACGACGTTCGTGTAGGAGGCCGTCGCGCAGTCGAGGAGGTCGTAGCCGATCGCGTAGCCCGCGACGTCGTTCGGGAACGTCAGCCCGACGATCACGGTCGGGGAGGCGGTGACGATCGCGCCGGACGCGACGGAGACGGTCACCGTCGGCGCGCTCGTGTCGAGCGTGATCGAGGCGGTGTTGCTCGCGGTCAGGCCGGCCGCGTCGCGGAAGCAGACGCCGACGGTCTTCGAGCCGTCGGTGACCGGGAGCGTCCAGGCCTTCGTCGGAGCGAAGGGCTCATACGTCGCGCTCGCGCAGATCGGCGCGCCGCCGTCGGCGAGCGCCATCTCGGTCGGCGCGAGCGCGGAGGTGAGGCGCAGGATCACGCTGCGGCTCGTGGTGTACGCGCCGACCGGCTCGATCGTGATCGTGCCGGCGGGGCTCGTCGTGTCCAGGATGGTCGACACGGTCGTGCTGCTCGTGCGGCCCGCGGCATCCACGAAGCAGACGCTGACGCTCTTGGCCCCGTCCCCGGCCGTCAACGTGTGCGGGACGGAGGCGGAATACGCGGAGAGCGGTGCCAGGCAGCTCGGCGCGCCGTTGACCACCTTGTACGAGACCGTGTCGGCGGGCGCGGCGAGCGTGAGCGTGACCAAGGTCGAGGTCACGTACGTCGCGCCGCCGTTGATGAGCGCGGTGCCGGACGGGTCCTGCGTGTCGAGCGTGATCGTGTCCGAGGCGATCGTCGAGTTCCCCGCCGTGTCCGTCACGCGCGTGTAGACCGTCTGCAGCCCTTGCGTCGCCGCCAGCGCGAACACCGGCACGTTGGCCGACGCCCCGCCCGGCCACACAGTCGTCGCCGCGCCCGTGAAGTTCGGGTCGAGCGACACCTCATACGTCGCGAGGCCCACCGTCGCGTCCGCCGCGCTCACCAGCACCGCCACGCTCGCCGCCGTCGCGTACGA
>CAYHCR010000077.1:1883-9192 GCA_964354895.1 uncultured Myxococcales bacterium
CGTCCCGTCCAGCGTGATCACGTCCGTCGTGCTCGACGTCCGGCCCGACGCGTCCTTGAAGCAGATCCCGACCGTCTTGCTCCCGTCCGTCACCGGCAGCTGCCACGCCCGCTGCGCCACCGGCGCCTCATACGTCGCGCTCGCGCAAGTCGGCGCCGCCCCGTCCGCCAGCGAGATCCCCGTCACGTCCGCCGACACCCCGGACAACGTCAGCACCACGTCCCGATCCCGCGTCGTCGCCGATCCCGCGTCGATCGCGAGCGTTCCAGCAGGGTTCGCCGTGTCGAGCACGACCGTCGCCGTCGCCGTCGCCGTGTTCCCGGCCGCGTCCGCGAAGCAGACCGCGATCGTCTTGAGCCCGTCGGCCACCGGCACCGTCCACGTCGGGCTCGCCGCGAACGCGACCCGCGCCGCGCAGCTCGCCACGCCGCCATCCACGATCCGCATCTGCGTCGTGTCGGCCGGCGCCGTCAGCGTCAGCACCACGTCCCGGTCCTGCGTGTACGCCGCGCCGCCGTCCACCAGGATCGAACCGACGGGCGCAGCGCTGTCCAGCGTGATCGTGTCCGAGGCGATCGTCGTGTTCCCGGCCGCGTCCGTCACGCGCGTGTAGACCGTCTGCAGCCCCTGCGTCGCCGCCAGCGTGAACACCGGCACGTTGGCCGACGCCCCGCCCGGCCACGCCGTCGCCACTGCGCCCGTGAAATTCGGGTCGAGCGACAGCTCATACGTCGCGAGCCCCGCCGTCGCGTCCGCCGCGCTCACCAGCACCGCCACGCTCGCCGCCGTCGCGTACGACGCCCCTCCAGCAATACTGACCGTGACCGGCGCGGGCGCCGTCCCGTCCAGCGTGATCACGTCCGTCGTGCTCGACGTCCGGCCCGACGCGTCCCGAACGCAGAGCCCCACCGTCTTGCCACCGTCGGTCGCGGGGAGCTGCCAGCCGCGCTGCGCCACGACGCTCTCGTAGCTCGCGCTCGCGCAGGCCGGCGCGCCGCCGTCGGCGAACGCCAGGCCCGTCACGTCGGCCGAGAGGCCGGAGAGCGTGAGCACCACGTCCCGATCCCGCGTCGTCAAAGCGCCGGCCTCGATCGCGAGCGCGCCGGTCGGATCCGACGTGTCGAGCGTGATCGAGGCCGACGCGGTCGCCGTGTTGCCCGCCGCGTCCGCGAAGCAGACGGAGATCGTCTTCGCGCCGTCGCCGAGCGGCACCGTCCACGCCGCGCTGGGGGCGAAGGCCACGAGGCTCGCGCAGCTCGGCACGCCTCCGTCGACGATCCGAAGCCTCGTGACGTCGGCCGCCGCGCCGAGCGACAGCGTGACGTCGCGGTCCTGCGTGTAGAGCGCGCCACCGTCGATCGTCACGGTGCCGCTCGGCGCCGAGGAGTCGACGACCAGCGTGGCCGAGGCGATCGTCGCGTTGCCAGCGGCGTCGGTGACGCGGACGTAGACGGTGCGCGCGCCATCACCGGCGACGAGCGCGTGGGCCGCGACGTCGACGGGGCTGGCGGCAAAGTCGGTGGCTGCGCCGGCGAAGGCGACGTCGTTGCGCAGCTGCCAGGCGCCGATCCCGCTGCCGGCGTCGGTGGCCGTGATGCGGACCGCGACGGTCGAGTCGGTCGAGGTCGTGGCGCCCGCGTCGAGCTGGAGCGTCGCGCTCGGCGCCGTCGCGTCGAGCGCGATCGTGTCGGAGACGAGCGACGTGCGGCCGGCCGCGTCGCGCAGGCACGCGGTGACGCTCTTGCTGCCGTCGGTCGCGGTGAGCTGCCACGCGCGCGACGCGCCGAACGGCTCGTAGCTCGCAGTCGCGCAGTCGGGCGCGACGTCGTTGGCGAGGGCGGGCTCGGTGGTGTCGCTCGAGGCCGTGAAGCTCAGCGTCACGTCGCGGCTCAGCGTGAAGGCCGCGCCGGAGGCGATCTGCAGCGCGCCGGAGGGGCTGACCGAGTCGAGCACGATCGAGTCCTGCACGGTCGCGCTGTTGCCGGCGGCGTCGAAGAGACAGACCGAGACCGCCTTGGGGCCATCCCCCGCCGGCAGCGTCCAGGGGATCGTCGCGGCGAACGGCTGCCGTGCAGCAGCGCAGTCGGGGGTCGGGCCGTCGACGATCGAGAGCTCGGCGGTGTCGCTCGGCGCGGTGAGGTTCAGCGCGACCGAGAGGCCGAGCGCGTAGTCCGCACCGGCGTCGATCGCGAGCGCGCCGAGCGGCGGCAGCGTGTCGACCGTGACGCTCGCGGCGGTGACCGTGCCGTTGCCGGCGACGTCGACGAAGCGCGCGTAGACCGTGCGCGGACCCTCTCCCGGCTCGAGCGCGAAGGCGGCGAGATCCTGCGTCGCGGCGCCCGCCCACGGCAGGACCCGCGCGCCCGAGAAGCTCGCCTCCGTGTCGAGCTCGACGTGCGCGAGCCCGCTGCCGACGTCGGTCGCGGCGAGATGGAGGTCGACGGTCGAGTCTCGGCTCGTGCCTGCGCCGAGCTCCACGACCACGCTCGCGGCAGACGGTGCGGTGCGATCGAGGACGATCTGGGCGCTGCCGATCGCCTCGTTCCCGGCCGCGTCGCGCAGCCGCACGTGGACGGTGTGCAGACCGTCGATCGCCGGCAACGACCACGCGAGCTGCGGATCGGCGAGCGGCTGCCAGACCGAGCCCGCGAAGTCGCCGCGGTTGCTCACGAGCGCCTGCTCCGCGCCGATCGCGTCGATCGTCAGCGTCACGGCGGTGTCGCGCGTGACGGTGGCGCCGCCGTCGATCGCGAAGTTCGTGAGCGACGGCGGGATCGGGTCAAACTCGACGAGCACGATCGTCGGCGCGGAGACGTTGCCCGCCGCGTCGCGGAGCACGAGCTCGACACGTTTGCTCCCGGGGGGCGCCGGCAGCGTGATCGGCAGCGCGGGCGAGAAGGCGACGAACGGGCCGCTCGTCGCGACGCCCGAGGCGACGTCGACGACGGTGACCTGCGCCTCGAACGCGTCGAGCACGCCGGGCAGCGCGGTGATCGACAACGTGCCGTCCGCGGTGGGGAGCGCCGCGCCCTCGATCATCGACATCGCGGCGATGTCCGGCGGGGCCGTGTCGAGCGTGACGTTGAGCGCGAGCGGCACCGACTCGTTGCCGGCCGCGTCGCGGAACTTTCCATAGACGACGTACGGGCCGTCGATCGCCGGCAGCGCGATCGACCAGCCGGTCGCGAAGGCCACCCACACCTCGGGCTGGCCGCTGCCGTCCGTGAAGTCGGGCCGGAGCGAGAAGCTCATCTCGACGGCGCCCTGCGCGGCGAGGTCGAGATCGAGCGTGGTGGTGCGCGCGTAGGGCCCCTGCAGCGCGGTCATGCGCACGCCGGTGACGGCCGTGAAGTCGAGCTCGACGCTGGTGGAGACCTGCGCGGAGAGGTTGCCGGCCGCGTCGCGAAACTGCGCGTGGATCGTCCGCACGCCCTCGATCTGCGGCAGGAACCACGTCATCAGCGGCGGCGCGAGCACGGGCTGCCACGCGGCGCCGCTCAGGTCTGCGCCGTTCGCGACGCGGACCTGCACGCCGGGGTGCAGGTCTGCGATCGTCAGCTCGAGATCGATGACCGAGGAGCGCGTGAAGCCGGGCGTCAGCGTGCGCACCGCGACGGCCGGCCCCGAGGGCGGCGTGCGATCGAGCGTCACGCGCGCGGAGACGGGCGCGGAGCGGTTGCCGGCGGCGTCGGTGAAGCGGGCCCAGAGCTCCTTCTCCTCGTCGACGTTGGGGCGCAGGAGCGGCTGGTCGAGCGTGCGCCGGTAGGGCGTCGTGGGCGTGGCGGCCTCGTCCCAGCGCGGATCCGCGGGATCGGCGGCGTTCGCCTCGCCCGCCTGCAGATCGATCGCGACGAGCTGCAGCCCCGCAAGGCCGCTGGTCTGGTCGACGCCGGGCGCGGGCGCCTCGCTCGCGACGAGCTCGAGCTGCACGGCGCCGTCCGGATCGTTCGAGAGCAGGCCGCCGCCCTCGATGGTGAGCGAGGGGAAGGCCGGCGGCGTGCGATCGACGATGATCGCGGCGCGAAAGACGGCGGAGGTGGCGCCGTCGGCCTCGGTCTGCGCGACCTTGGACCGCAATCCTTCCCCCGCGCGCAGCGAGATCGTGCCGAGCGGCGCGTAGGGCTCCCACGCCGCCACCGCGAGGCCCGCCTCGTCGTCCGCGAAGCGCATGCGCGTCGTGCCTGGGACCGCGTCGAGCGAGTAGGCGACCGTCTCCTCGCGGCTGTACGCGCTGCCGTTCGCGAGCACGAGCCCGCCGCGCTGCACGGGCAGCGTCAGCGCCTCGACGAGCGTGTCCTCGTCCGCCACGACCCGCAGACCTGCGCGGATCGCCGGGAGGAAACCCGGCGCCGTCGGCGTCGCGCGCAGCTCGTAGCCCTCGCCCTCGCAGACCTCCGCGAGCACGAAGCGGCCCTGCACGTCGGTGACCGTCGAGCGGCCCACCTCGCCGGCGAGCTGCACGATCGTGCCGGCGTGATCGACCCGCTCGAAGAGGTGCGCCTCGCCGACGATCCGCCCCGTGGAGGGCTCGAGCGTCAGCTCGCCCAGCGCGAGCGCGCCGCCGCCGCGGACCGAGAACGTCGCGTAGTCGCCCCCGTCGTAGCGCGGCGCGGCGACCCGCAGCGTCCAGACCCCGCCCGGCAGATCGAGCCGGAAGGTGCCGTCGACGCCCGTGATCGCGGCCTCGATCGCGGCGCCGGCGGAGACGGTCGCGTTCGCGAGCGGCGTGACGGATCCATCGCGGCAGTCGCGGCCCAGGATCGTGCCGGTCAGCACGGCAGGATCGGCGTCCAGCTCGACGGGCGCCGCGAGCGCGACGGTCTCGCCCTTCGCGACGGTGACCTCGACGGCCTGCGGCGTGAATTCGGGGAAGGCGAAGGAGAGCGTGAAGACGCCCTCGGCGACGGGCAGCACGAAGCTGCCGTCGGCCGCGGTGGTCGTGCGGAAGAGCGTGTCGGCGATCGTGACGGAGATCCCGGTGTGATCGGTGCGGCCCTCGAGCGTCGCGACGCCGGTGACGTACGAGGCCTCCGCAGTGCCCTGCAGGCTCTCGAGCACGATCGTCTCGAGCTCGATCGTCTCGCCGATGCCGACGTCGCGGCTGCGCGCGAACTCGCGGAAGCCGGGCTCCCGGACGACCACGTCGTAGCGACCGGCCCGCAGCGCGCCGAACGTGAAGGCGCCGCCCCCGTCGGTGAGCGCGGGCGAGACGGGCTCGGGACCGCCCTCGAGCCGCACCTCGATGCCCTCCGGCGTCAGGCGGCCGGGCGCCTCGACGCGTCCGCGCAGCGCGCCGCGCGCCGGTTCGCTCGACTCGGGGTCGAACGCGTTGGTGGCGTCGACCTGGGCGCTGCAGCCGGCGACGAGGAGCGCCAGCGAGGCGAGCGCGACGCGGCGCGACCGCCCCTGACGGGACGGAGCAAGGACGAGCGACGACATGGACGACCCCCGGTACGACGACGAAGGGTCGACCTTAGCGGGTCCCGCCGCGGCATGACGTGCGGGCCGTCACAGGGGCCGCGGACGCCGCTACTCCTGCGCAGCCTCGTCGGGCGCCGGCGCCTCTTCGGGCGCGGGCGCCTCGTCCGGTGCGGGCACCTCTTCCGGCTCGGGGTCGGCCTCGGGGGGCACGCCGCCGGCGCGGCCGATGCCCTCCCGCGCGCGACGCCGATGATCCCGCGTGGTGCCCGAGAGGCCCCACGCCGCCGTGAAGTCGACGAGCGCCTCGTCGGTCGCGCCCATCTGCAGCCGCAGCTCCGCGCGCGTGAGCAGCGCATCGGCGACGAGCGGGCTCTCGGGGTGCTCGCGGAGGATCGTCGTGAGCTCCTCGATCGCGCCGCCGGGGTCGCTCTTCGCGGCGATCGCGGAGGCCCGCCCGAGCCGCGCCTCCGCGCGCGCGAGGTGGCCTGGGTGGCTCAGCAGGAAGCGATCCGCGACCGTGATCGCCTCGTCCGGCAGGTCCGACTCGACGAGCACGCCGATCAGCTTGAGCTGCGCCCAGCCGCCCTCGGGGCGCTCGCCCCACTGCGTCGAGATCGCGCGCAGCGTCCGCAGCGCCGTCGGGTCGTCGCCCGAGCGCAGCGCGAGGCGCGCCTGCGACAGCAGCATCGCCAGCCGCGTCGCGTCGATGTCGCCGTCGCCGGCCTCGCGCCCGTAGATCACCTCGCCGCCGCCGACCGCGCCCACGCGCTGCTCGGCCACCTGCCCCGCAGAGCTGCGGATCCAGCGCGCCATGAAGGCCATGCCGACGACCATCGCGAGCGCCGCGCCCCCGAACACGATCACGCGCGCGTACCGGGTCAGGAACTCCGCCGAGCCCAGGCCCGAGCCGCCGGACGACGAGGCGAGGATCGTCACGTTCACCGGCGCGCGCGCAGCGCCCGGGCGGCCCGCCGCCTTCGCCGCCTCTGCCGTGCTGCCGACCTGCGTCAAGTTCTGCGTGCGCGCCGCGAGCGGCCGCAGCGAGACGCGCTCGCCGGTGAGCCCCGTGAGCTGGCCGGCCATCCACCCGTCGCCCGGCTTCACGCGCAGGTAGCGCTTCATGTGGACGACGGCCTTGTGCAGGTTCCCCTCGAGCCGCGCGAGCTGCGCGCCCTGCTGCAGCAGCCCTGCGGCGTCCGGCGTCGCGGCGAGCTGGCTCTCGACCTCGGCGAGCTTCGGCGAGGGCGGCGCGTCGAACTGGATCTTCTCCTTCTCCGCGAGCTGCGCGAGGAGCTGGTTCACGGCCGGCTCGGCCGGATCGAGCAGGTGGGCGCGGTGGAGCGCGAGCGCCGCGACCTTCGGCTCGTTCTTCTGGAGCGAGCCCCGCGCGCGGCCGAGGAAGGTCTGCGCCTCGTGCGCGAGGATCACCGCCTTCGCCTGCTCCGGGTTCAAGACGAACTGCGTGATCAGCCCCGGGAAGCGTTGCGCCACCTCCGCCCGATAGGCGCTCAAGTGTCCGACGACCTGCGCGGCGTCGCCCGGCCGATGATCGCGCTCCTGGGACAGCAGCGCCTCGAGCACCTCTTCGACCACCGGCGGCAGCTGCGGGCAGAGGTCGTACGCCGTGCGCTCGGGCCCGCGGAAGAGCTTCTGCACGGTCGCGCCGAAGCTGTCGGCGAGGAACGGAGAGACGCCGGTGAGCAGCTCGTAGAGCAGGACCGCGGCAGAGAAGAGATCGCTGCGGCCGTCGAGCGGCTTGCCGAGCGCCTGCTCCGGGCTCATGTAGGCCGGCGTGCCGACGAGCGTGCCGGTCTGCGTGAGCGAGCCGCCCTCCCCGGACTTGGCGATGCCGAAGTCGGCGATCTTCACGAAGCCCTGCCGGTGCAGG
>CAYHCR010000078.1:0-9162 GCA_964354895.1 uncultured Myxococcales bacterium
GGCGGGGCGGGGGGGGGTGGGGGGGGGGGGGGGGGCGGGGGGGGGGGGGGGTGGGGGGGGGGGGGGCGGGCGGGGGGGGGGGGGGGGGGGGGGGGGGGGGGCGGGGGCTGCGACGGCGGCTGCGGCGGCGGCTGCGACGGCGGCGGCGACGGCGACGGCGGCTGAGTCTGCGACGGCGGCTGCGGCTGCTTCCCCGTCGGAGGAGGCCGGGACCCGGAGCGACGGTGGCGGGGGCTCGGCGGACGGGCTCGACGGGGCGCCCGTGGCCGCGGTCGAGGTCGCGCCGCTCGTGCCGAAGGGCGCCCGCAAGCCGCGCTCGAAGCCCCGCCCCTCACCGATCGTCGCCCCCGAAGCGACCGGCCACGGCGAGCTGACGATCGACACGCAGCCCTGGAGCGAGGTGAACCTCGGCAGCCGGCGCCTCGGCGTCACGCCGCTCGCGCACGTGAAGCTCCGCGCCGGCCGCTACACGCTCACGCTCGTCCAGCCCGAGTCAGGTCGCCGCACGACGCGCGAGATCACGATCCGCGCGGGCGAAGAGACAGTATTGCGCACGAAGCTCTGACGCGCGAAGGGCGAACCCGACGCAGGCTGGCCGTCCGGTGCCGGACGATTCGGCGGACGGATGCGCGGGCGACTCTCCGACGGACCTCGCGCGTGGCCGAAGGCGCGAGACACCCGCGGCTTGCGCTGCGCCGCAAAGGGTGGACGGATCCCCGCCACCGCAGATGAATCGTCTCACTCGCGGAGGACTGGCCCCGCCGGTCCCCTCGCAGCAGGAGCAAGCTATGCGGAGCGCCCGGCGCCTCCCCACGCTCGTCGCGCTCCTCGGCACGCTCGCCGCGTGCTCCACGACGAAGCTCGACAAGGTCCAGAAGGTCTCGGTCGAGTCGGATCCGCCAGGCGCGGTCGTCTACGTGAACGAGAAGGGCGCGCGGCGGGCGCTGGGGCGCACGCCGATGACCGTCGATCAGCCCTACGAGGTCAGCCGGATGGAGTTCAGCCACGCCTGCTGGCTCCTGCCCGTGACGGGCCTCGCCGGCGTCGGGATCGGGCTCTCGCAGGGTCTCACCGACTCGACAGGCAACCTGAACCCGCTCGGCTTCATCCCGCTGGTGGTCGGCGCGATCGGGCTCGCCGAAGGCGGCGTGTTCTGCGGGCTCGGCGCCGCCCAGGACGGCGACGAGGTCCCGCTCGGCGCGTTCAACACCGACGAGACGAAGAAGCGGATCGAGGTGGAGCTCGCCGGCCACGTGATCCAGGCGATCGACGTGACGATGCCGGGGCCCGACAAGAAGCTCGCGCTGTTCCTGCCGCCGCTCGGCGTCGGTCCCGCGATCGCGACCGCGCCGCCGCTCCCGACGGCGCCTGCGCCGCTCGCCGCAGCCCCCGCGCCGAGCCGCAGCCCTGCAGGCGCGCTCGTGGCCGGCGCGATCCAACCCAATGCCTTCGCGCTCGTGATCGGGATCGAGCGCTACCGCGACCTCCCCGCCCCCGGCGGCGCGCGCGCCGATGCGGAGCGCTTCGCCGCGCTCGCGAAGAGCACCCTCGGCGTGCCGGAGCGGAACATCCTGCTGGCGCTCGACGATCGCGCCTCGCGCGGCGATCTGGAGAAGCACCTGCGCTGGCTCGAGAACAACGTCCCGGCCGGCGGCCGCATCTATCTCTTCTTCGCCGGCCACGGCGCTCCGGACGCTGCGAGCGGCACCTCCTACCTGCTCCCGTTCGACGCCGATCCAGCAGACCTGCCCGGCACCGCGCTCAAGGTCTCGGAGGTCACGACCCGGCTCGGCCGGACGAAGGCGCGCGATGTCGTCGCCTTCCTCGACTCCTGCTTCTCCGGCACCGGCGGCCGCTCCGTCCTCGCCGCCGGCACCCGGCCCCTCGTCCCGGTCGCGAAGCTCGAGGCCGCGCCGCGCGTCTCGGTGCTCGCCGCCGTCACGGGTGCGCAGATCTCCGGCGCGATCGCGGGCGGCAAGGAGGGCCTCTTCTCGCACTACCTCGTCGAGGCGCTCGGCGACGCGAAGGCGGACATCGACGGCGATGGGCAGATCTCGCTGCGCGAGCTGCACGACTGGATCAGGCCGCGCGTCGAGCGCGAGGCGAAGCGCGACTCGCGGGATCAGGTGCCGTCGCTCACCACCGGCGACGGCGTCGATGCGGAGGGTACGGTGCTCGCGATCGGGGTGCAGGGGCGCTGACCGGGCCGGGGGTCGCGCTGCAGGTCGTGGCGTCACCATGCGACCATGCGCCGCCCATGCGCGCCTTCCTGCTCGAGAACCCGCTGCTGCTGCTCTTCGGCGTCGCCGCGGTCGGTTACCTCGTCGGGAAGCTCCGCGTCTTCGGCGTGAGCCTCGGCGTCGCCGCGGTGCTCTTCGCGGGGCTCGCCGTGAGCGCGCTCGCCCCCGAGCTGCGGCTGCCGGAGATCGTCCACCAGCTCGGCCTCGTGCTCTTCGTCTACACGCTCGGGCTCTCGAGCGGCCCCGGCTTCTTCGCGTCGTTCCGCCGCCGCGGCCTGCGCGACAACGGCTTCGGGCTCGCGATCCTGCTCGCCTCCGCCGCGACCGCGTGGGCCGCGGGCCGGGTCGCAGGGCTCTCCAGCGCCTCGACCGCCGGCCTCTTCTCCGGCGCGCTCACCAACACGCCCGCCCTCGCCGCGGTCGTGCAGGCGCTGCACGACGCGGGCGCGCTCCAGGCCGACGAGCCGGTCGTCGCCTACTCCGTCGCCTATCCCATGGGCGTGCTCGGCGTGATCGGCGCGCTCGCGATCGGCCGCCGGATCTCGACGCTGCACGCGCCGCAGAAGCCCGAGAAGGCGACGCTCACGAGCGTCACCGTGCGGATCGAGGCCGCCGCCGCGATCGGCCCGACGTCGGCAGAGCTGCGCAAGTCGCTCCCGTCGCCCGTGCTCTTCGGCCGGCTGCAGCGGGGGGAAGCGCTGCAGATCGTCCTCGACGACACGAGGCTCCAGCAGGGCGATCTCGTGACGCTCGTGGTCCTCGGCGAGGCGCTGCCCGGGGTGCTCCCGCTGCTCGGACCGATCGCGGAGCGCGCGATCGATCTGGACCGCAGCAAGCTCGACTTCCGGCGGATCTTCGTCTCGAGCGCCGCGGTCGTCGGCGAGACCCTCGGGGCGCTCCAGCTCCCCCAGCGCTTCGGCGCGATCGTCACGCGCGTCCGGCGCGGCGACGTGGAGCTGCTGCCCGACGCCTCGATGGTCCTCGAGCCGGGCGATCGCGTGCGCGTGCTCGCGCCCCGCGAGCGCATCGACGCCGTCAGCCGCTTCTTCGGCGACTCGTACAAGGCGCTCGCCGAGATCGACGTGATCACGTTCGGCCTCGGCATCGCGCTCGGGCTGCTCCTCGGCTCCGTCGCCGTCCCGCTCCCCGGCGACGCCAGCTTCCGGCTCGGGTTCGCGGGCGGGCCGCTCCTCGTCGGGCTGATCCTCGGTCGGACCGGGCGCACCGGCCCGCTCGTCTGGAGCCTCCCCTTCAGCGCGAGCCTCACGCTGCGGCAGATCGGGCTGGTGCTCTTCCTCGCGGGCCTCGGCACGCGCTCAGGCGGGGCCTTCCTGCAGACGCTGCAGAGCGGCCCCGGCGTGGCGCTCCTGCTCTCCGGCGCGGGCATCACGCTCGTGACGAGCACGCTCGCGCTGCTCGTCGGCCGCCGCCTGCTCAAGCTCCCGTACGACACGCTCGCGGGCATGGTCGCGGGGCTGCACACGCAGCCGGCCGCGCTCGCCTTCGCCTCCGAGCAGAGCGGCGATGATCGCCCGAACGCCGGCTACGCCGCGGTCTTCCCGATGGCGATGATGGCGAAGATCCTGCTCGCCCAGCTCCTGCTCACGCCGTAGGCGCGCGCACGGCGAGCGGCGTGCTGCAATGCAGGTAGACGACGAGCCGCACGATGCGTTCAGTCCTGCTCCCCGGGCCAGCGCGGGAGGCGGCGCAGGGGCACCTCGCCGAGCTCGACGACGACGCCCGGGCAGCTCTGCACCACGACGGGCTCGTAGCGGCTGTTGAGCCCGAGCCGGCGCTCGCCGACGGCGACGGGCAAGCTCAGGAACTCCCCCGAGACGTCGGTCTCCGCGTAGCCGGGGTTGATGCTGCTCCCGTCGAACGTCACGGTCCGGTGCGCGATCGGTGCGCCCGTGCCTGCGTCGACGAGCCGTCCGCGCAGCCCCGCGTGGCGCTCGAGCGGGATCGTCAGCACTTGATCCCCGGTCTCGTGGTTCAGCTCGATCTCGCCGCGCCCCATGCGCCCGTCCTCGAGCCGGACCTCGAGCCGGAATCGACCGTGCGCGGCAGGCCAGACGGCGCCGGCGCCGCCCCACTCCTCCCAATAGCCGGGCTTGGCGAACGCGAGGTCGCTGCGGCTCACCTGGAAGCGCTCGATCGGCTTGCCGTGCGGATCGACCAGCCGGACGAGGAGGTCGGGCTCGCGCTGGTCGCCCGTGAGGGGATCGTGCCGGGGGCGGATCGGGGACCACGTCGAGATCTTCGCCAGACCCCGCGGCCGCGGCGGCCGCCAGGCCGGATTCGTCGTCCAACGCAGCGGTACGACGACGTCGAGCAGGACGCCGGGCGTGGGCTCGAGCCTGAGCGGCTTCATCGAGACGGTGCCCAGCCGAGCGCTGACGCTCACCTTCACCGGGCCCGACGCGATCGGCCGCCCCGGCACCACGAAGTGCTCGCTGTGGACGGTCGGATCCTCCGGCGTGATCTCCGTACGGAGGCCCGGCGCCTCCACCGTCACGCTCGTCCGGGGCGGGACGTTCGGCGGGAATTGGAACCGAAGCGTGTAGCCCGCCGTCAGCGGGAGCCGGACGTCGATCGGCGCGTTCTTCGCGCGGGCCTCGAGCTCGACGGAGTGCTGCTCGGCCACGCCGACCGCTCGGACCACGAGCCGGTAGGCGCCCTCGGCCAGCGTCGCACAGCGGAAGTACCCCCCGGCATCGGTTCGGGTCCAGCAGCCGGGCAGACGGTCGAAGCCCGAGCCCGACACGTCGATCGACGCGTCGACGATCGGGACCGCGGCGACGCTCAGCACCCGGCCCGTGACCGTCACGTTCCTGCGGAGCTTCACGTGCACCGGGAGCGTGGCGCCGGCGATCACGCCGAGACCCTCGCGGCAGATCGTCTCGTAGCCGGGGGAGCTGATGCAGGCCTCGATCGAACCGCCCGCGGGGAGCTCGAGCCAGAGCTGCTCGCTCGGGACCGTCGTCACCTCGGCCTGCAGATCGTCCGGTCGCCCCCGCCGCAGCGACAGGCTCGGCAGGAGCGGCACCCCGGTCGACGCGTCGGACGCGGTCACGAGCAGCGCGCCGTTCCCGTGGAGCGACGGCCGCCCGCCCGGGTCGGGCACGAGGGGCCGCTCGACGACCGGCGGACAGGGCCGCGGGTGCGGCGCGACCGACGCGGGCGCGGGCGCGGGCGCGGGCGCGGGCGGAGGCGCGGGCGACGATGGCCGCGGGAGCGTCGTCGGGCCCAGCTGCTCGACCGGCTCGCAGGCCGTCAGCAGGACGAGCGACGCGAGGGCGCGACGGACGTACATGGAGGCCTCGGCGACGGTCGGGCGGCGCGCGATCAGAGCACGCGCGTGCGGCCGGCGGCTACCTGCGACGATCGAGGCGGATGGCGATGGAGGCGAAGCGCCTGCTCGCCGAGCGCCTGCTCACGCAGCAGGCGCGCGCACGGCGAGCGGCGTGCGGCCTCGGACCCACGCGAGGACGAGCTCATACAGGAGGAACGTCGCGACGAGGGCCACGCTGGCGCCGAAGAGCCGCCAGAGCGGGAGCCCGCCGACGATCGCGGCGGTGGCGCCTACGAGCACCGAGCCCGCGTGCAGGATTGCGCCGACGGTCACCTCCCGATCGGGCAGCAGCTCCTTCGCGGAGCGCATGCGGTGCGTCACGACGAGCGGCGCGCTGCAATGCAGGTAGACGAGGAACGGCACGATGCGCGTGAGCATCGCGTGTACGAGCAGCCCCGCCTGGCCCCAGAGCACGAGCAGGCCCCACAGGATCGGCGTGCCCGGATCGTCGCCGAGCCCGGCGACCGCGCCGAGCGTCATGCACGCCGGCGAGAGCGCGAGCGACATCCACCAGCCGTACAGCGTCGCGTCCCGCCGCCGACGCTTCCGCGCGCGCAGCGCGAGCGCGACCCACGCCGGCTGCACGAGCCACAACGCGATGGCCGCGGGCGCAGCCGCCACGACCACACCCCAGCGCGGCGCGTCCGCAAAGGTGACCCCGAGCAGCGCGACCGCCGAAGCAAGCACGCAGAGCTGCACGAACCGCGGCAGCCAGCGCGGCGGCGGCGCCGTCAGGAAGAACATCGGCACGACCTGCCAGGAGACCGCCGCGACGAGCCCGCCGACGAACACCAGCAGGCCCATCGCCGCGTGCGCCGCGCGCAGCGTCAGCCAGTCCCCCGAGAACGACCAGAGCCCCGCGCGCGTGAGCGCCATCCGCAGCCCGAGCCCCGCGAGCGCCGCCAGCGTCCCGACGCTCAGTCGCAGGCCCCACGCCGTCGGCGACGTCACGCGGCTCTTCGCCAGCGCGAACGAGGCCGGCAGCAGCCAGAGCACGAGCCCCGCGCCGATCAACCCCGAGCCCCACGCGAAGCCGGCCGGCAGGCTGCGGAGCTGTCCCCAGACGAGCGCGGCGATCCCCACGGCGAGCAGCGCGTGGACCACGTGCGCGAGCCGCGCGAACGGCACGAGCGCGCCGGCGACGACCGGCAGCAGCTGGTAGAGCGCGCCGAGCATCACGAGCAGGAGAAAACCGAGCGCGCCGAGGTGGACGAGCGCCACGTTGGAGGGCGCGAAGCTCGTCACGACGCCGTCGTCCGCGCGAAGCAGCAGCAGCACCGACGCCGCGCCGAGGGCGAGCGGCGCCGAGCAGAAGAACGACAGCGGGACCGAGAGCGGCGGCCCCTGCTCGGCCGAGAGGCCCGGCATCCCGAGCGGCCCGCTCACCTCGTCACGCAGAGCAGCGCGGAGCCGTCGGGGCGCTCCACGAGCTCCCAGCGCGCGCCCTGCGCGTTCAAGATCCGCAGCAGCGGCGCCGGCGCGTGCGGCAGCTCGGCGAGCATGCGGCCGCCGGAGGGAAGCTCTGCCAGGAGCTCCAGGATCTGCTCGAGCGGCTCGGGCGGCCGCAGCCCGATCAGCCGGAGCAGCGGCGGCAGCGGCGCGGTCGCGACGAGCCAGAGCGCGTCCGCTCCCAGGCCGTGGAGCGCCAGCGCGTCAGGGAGCGAGACGTGCGTCCCGGCGGGCAGGATCGCCTCGAGCAGCTCGTCAGGCCCGAGCGCCGCACGGATCCGCGCGAGCGCCTCCGCGGCGCCCTCTTCGCCCCGCAGATCCAGCTGTCTCAACCGACCTGACGCTCCGCATTCCCGGTGCACGGCGGCCATGGTACCAGCGGCCCTCCACGGGAGGTCGCATGGCGAACGTCGAAGATGGGGTGCTCGCATTTTTTTCGGCAGATCACACGGCGTGTGACGAGGCCTGGGTCGTCGTCGAGCAGGCCGGCGAGGACGCCGGCAAGGCCGCGACGGCCTTCGCGCGCTTCGCCACCCTGATGGAGCGCCACCTCCGAATGGAGGAGGAGGTCCTGTTTCCCGCCTTCGAGGAGGCGACCGGCATGCGCGGCATGGGCCCGACCGAGGTCATGCGTCACGAGCACCGGCAGATGCGCGCGCTGCTCTCCGACATGGCTGCGGCGGTCAACGAGGGCCGCTTCGACGCCCTCTTCGATCTGGGCGACACGCTGCTGATGGTGATCCAGCAGCACAACGTGAAGGAGGAGGGGATGCTCTACCCGATGGCCGAGCAGCACCTCGGCGACTGGGCGCCCATCGCCGGGAAGCTCCGCGCCTATCTGGGCTGAGTAGAGTCCGCGCCGCCCGATGTCCGACGCCGCGCCCTCACCGCTGCACGGCAGCCCCGTCGACGCGCTCCGCGAGACCTGCGGGGCGTGCGGGCGGGCGCACGAACAGCCGCTCGACGTCGCCCTGGGCCGGACCGCGCTCGAGGCGCTCTTCGCGGCGGTGGACGCGTCAGCCGAGCTCGCCGCTGACAAGGCGCTGCTCCTCGCCTCGCGCGGCAAGATGCTCGGCGTGTTCGTGGGCGAGGCGCCGGGCGGCGCGCGCGTGACGCTGCGGGCGTACTCCGGCGAGCTGGGCGGCCCGCTCGATCGCGCCG
This sequence comes from uncultured Myxococcales bacterium, assembly GCA_964354895.1. Lineage (GTDB taxonomy): Bacteria > Myxococcota > Myxococcia > Myxococcales > Vulgatibacteraceae > CAYHCR01. The sequence continues at coordinate 8,203 of CAYHCR010000078.1, forward strand.
GCTGGGCGCCGAACGTCTGGCGGCGCGAGACGACCGCGGCGCTCGAGGAGGAGACGCTCGCGGCGCTCGCCGTGCTCTCCGCAGAGCTGCACGAGGCCCCGCCCGAGCGCCGGCCCGCGCTGCAGCAGGCGCGGCGGCTCCGCTCTGCCGCGCTCATGGCCGCGATGATCGACGGCACGCTCCTCACGAACGCCGCCGGCCGCCGCGCCCCCCTGCGCGCGGTCTTCCGGGGCGGAGGCATCCCGTCAGGCACCGCGACCTGCGTGGTGCCCAAGCTGCTCGTCGCCGCGAACCTCGCTGGCGTCCGCCCCGTCGCGCTCGCCGAGGCGTGGTGGGGGCCGCCCTACGGCGAGCGGCGCCACGGCCTCCTCGGCGCGCCGTGCGGCCGGCGCTGCTTGCCGCTGCTGGGGTTTCTGCTCTGCCGGGAGCGCGCATGAGCGCCGCGCGGTCACTCCTGTTCGTCGCGGTCGGGGAGGGCTTCGCGGTCGTCGACAAGCCGTCCGGGCTGCTCTCCTGTCCGGGCCGCGATCCCGCGCTGTATGACTCCGTGCAGACGCGGGTGCCACACCTGCTCCCGCACGCGCACGGGCCGATCCTCGCGCACCGGCTCGATCAGCCGACCTCGGGGCTCATGGTCGTCGCGCTCGATCCGGCGGCGCACCGGGCGCTGCGGATCCAGTTCGAGGCGCGCACGGTGCAGAAGGAGTACGAGGCGGTGCTCGTCGGCGAGGTCCGCGGCGAGGAGGGGCTGATCGAGCTGCCGTTCCGCCTCGACGTCGATCATCGCCCGCTGCAGATCCACGACCCCGTGCACGGCAATCTCGGCGTCACCGGTTGGCGCGTCCTCGCGCGCGAGCCGGGACGCACGCGTGTCGCCTTCACGCCGCTGACAGGACGCACCCACCAGCTGCGCACACATGCCGCGCACGCGCTGGGGCTCGCCTGCCCGATCGCGGGAGA
>CAYHCR010000079.1:0-9112 GCA_964354895.1 uncultured Myxococcales bacterium
AACCTCGTGGAGAACCTCGAGCGCGCGCAGAAGACGAAGATCCCGTCGCTCGGCAGCCCCGGGATGATCCCGCCGCCGCCGACGCCGTAGTCAGGGGGCCAGGACGTCCTCGAGCGCCGCGGGCAGCTCGCGCAGCCGCGCGGCCTCGACGCGCCCGGCCTTCCCGCTCCCCTCGACGTGAAGCCACTGGCCGCCGTCGGCGCCTGGCGACGCGACGCGGATCACCTCGAGCGCCTGGCCTCCGTCACCGAAGAGTCGGATCGTGCGCTCGGGCGCGTCGAGGCCCAGCGAGGCGAGCGTCGCCGGCGGCGCGTCGATCCAACGATCGACCTGCAGCGAGACGAGCGTCGTCAGTGCGAACGCCAGCTTGTGGGATCTCGCAGGCGCGCGCCGGGGCTCCACGAGCTGCCAGTCCTCCTGCGCTGCTTCCGCGCCGCCCCGCTCCGCGACGAAGCCCGCGGCGCCGCGCGGCTCGAACGCGATGCGCCGGATCTCGGCGCCGGCGGTGCCGAGGAGCGCCTTGTCGGTGAGCTCCTCGATCGAGGGCGAGAGCGCCTTCGCCCCTGCCTCGTCGAGCCGCCACAGCGTCGTCTTCGTCGGATCTCGCGCGAGCAGGCCGATCTCCTGCCTGGCGAGCTCGAGCTGCAGGAGGCGCCCGTCGACCAGCGCGACGACCACCCCGCCGCGCACGTCGCCGGTCAGGCGGAGCGACGGATCTGCGAGCTCCGCGACGGCCTGTACGGCCTCGAGCCGCGAGAGCTGCTCCACGACGCGCGCGACGACGACCGGGTCGGCGCGATCGGGCTGGGGCGCGGAGAGCCGCCAGTCGTCGCCCTCGACGCGGATCAGCGCGAACGGCGCGGCGCCCGGCAGCGCGATCTGCACGGCGCGCACCTCGGCGGGCACGAAGGGCAGCACGCGCCGATCCCGCAATTGCAAAGGTGTTCGAGCGAGCGCGCGGGCGTCGGCGAGCGTGATCGAGAAGAGCGCGGGATCGCCCTCCACCCGCGCGAAGACCGACTCGTCGAAGGCGTTCGGCAGGCCGAGCGAGAGCACCCGGATCGTGCCGTCGGCGCGGGTCACCTCGACGGAGGCGCGCGGCGGAGCGAGGCCGAGCGGCGCGAGATCGCCGTCCAGCGCCTCGACGGAGCGCTGCCGCAGCAGCCCCGCGATCGACGCGAAGAGCGCCTCGACGGCGGCGCGATCGGGCTCCATCGGGACGTCGGCGACGATCGAGATCTCTCCGCCGACGCGGACGAGCCTCGTCGCCTTGCCCTCGACGGTGACGACGACCGAGGTGATCTCGTCGATCGTCATGCCGAAGACCGACTGCTCCGCCAGACGGCGCGCGCCCTCGCGCTCCTCCCCGTCGTGGACGCCGAGCCAGGCCCACGCGCCGATCGCTGCCGCGAGGCCGGCCGCGACGCCGAGCGAGAGCAGCTGCCGCTTCGCCTGGGAGGCCATGGCCTACATCGCCTTGCGGAACAGCCAGACGCTGAGGCCGATCGCCAGCAGGAGCAGCGGCAGCGCGGTCATCGAGAAGACGTTGAGGAGCGCGGCGTCGGCCTCGGTCAGGAGCAACCTCGACGACTCGCGGACCTTCGGTCGGATCGTGATCCGGGAGTCGCGCGAGGCGAGCCAGCTCACCGAATTCAGGAAGAGGTCGGCGTTGCCGGCGGCCTCGTGAAACTGGTTGTTGAAGAAGTCGGCGTCCCCGAAGACGACGATGCGGCCCTCGGTCTCGCCGCCGTCGATCGGGAGCCGGCCCGCGGCGGCGATCGGCAGCGCCCCGCCTCGTTCGCCCTCGTCCCGCTGGAGCGGCAGATCGTCGGGCCGCAGCTCCTGCCACGCCGTCGGGCTGGTGACGGCGAGCGCCTCCATCCGGAACGTGCCCAGGTTCGTCAGCAGGAGCGGGCGCACGGTCGGGAAGAGCGTCGTCTGGGTCGCGCCGTTGACGATCGAGTGACCGCCATACGTGCGCACGACCGGCGTCATCGGGCCGCCGCCCATCACCTTCGCGGCGGGATCCACGATGACACCCGGCTCGGCGACGACGCCATAGCGCTCCAGCCGTTCGAGCAGCCCGAGGTCGGCGGTGGTCGGCTCGAGCGCGAAGAGGACCCGGCCGCCGCGCGCGAGATACCGGTCCAGCGTCTCGAGCTCGGACGGGAAGTATGGCGTCCGAGGCGCGATGACGAGCACCGCGGCCGCGTCCTCCGGCACCTCGGGCACCTCCGCGAGGGAGACCTGACGCAGTTCGAGGCCCTCCGCGCCGAGCCGCTTGACGACGCGGTGGAAGCCGTTCGGGACGTCGATGACCGCGGTGTCTCCCTCGTCGTGGCCGATGAGCGCGTAGATGCGCTGCTTGCGGGTGTTGAGGACCCGCACGAGCGCGTTCGTGAGCGCCTCCTCCGTCACCGCGGTCGCCAGCGAGCCCGCCTGCTCGTAGTGCACGGCGATCCGCGGGCCCTGCTGCGTGATGTCCGCGTCCCGGGTCCGGACCGGATCCGAGAACGGGTCGATGACCTCGACGATCAGGTTCTCACCGGCGATGGCGGCGTAGCGGGTCACGAGCTCCGTCGCCGCGGCGTAGGGCGCTTCGGAGGGCGCGTAGAAGACCTGCACGAGGACCGGACCCGGCAGGTTCTGCAGCGTCCGGACCGTGTCGTCCGAGAGCGTGTGGAGCCCCGCGACGGTGAAGTCCCAGGCGATCTCGCGGCGCGCGCCGGCGTAGTTCGCCGCGGCGAGCGCGCCGAGCAGCAGCGCGGCCATCAAGACCGAGACGCCGTAGAACAGCGTCGCCCGGCCGAAGAGGCGTCGGGCGAGGCCCTGGCGGTGTACCAGCAGGTAGAGCCCGACCAGCGCGAACCCGACGAGGAGCTGCCCCGCGGCGATCGGGTGCCGGAACGAGACGAAGACGAGCGTCACGACGCCGGAGATCAGCAGTGCAATGCCGACGCCGAGCGCGATGCGGCTCCAGGACTTCACGCGTGGCCCCTCACGCCCAGCGCCGCGCTTCGACCGCGCGGTGGGCCAGGAACAGGCCAAACAGAATGAACGAGCCGAAGTAGAGCAGGTCGGCCAGCAGCAGCTTGCCCCGACCGAACGAGATCAGGTGCTGCATGCACGAGAGGTAGCTCAGCAGGCTGCGCCAGACGCCCTCGACCTCGGCGGCCTTCCAGCCGACGACCCAGAAGAGAAAGAGGACGAGGAACGTGAGGAGCGCGGCGACCACCGGCGACTCCGTCAGCGCCGACACGAAGAGCCCGACGGCGGTGAACGCGGCGCCACAGAGGAAGAGCCCGACGAGCCCGAGTCCGACCGTCTGCCACTCGATCCCTCCGCCGCCCGACGCCGAGGCGCCATAGGCGTGCAGCAGCGCCGGAAATACGGCGACGAGCGCCACGTAGAGGGCGATCATCACCAGCGAGGCGAGGTACTTCCCGAGCACGATCTCGATCGATCGCACCGGGCAGGCCATCAGCAGCTCCATCGTCCGGCCGCGGAGCTCCTCGGAGATCAGGCGCATCGTGAGGAACGGCGTGACGAAGATCAGGATGACGCCCATGTTGACGATCAGCGGGACCGCCACCCGGTCGGTGAGGTTGAGCTGGTCGAGCAGCGTGGGGTCCAGCGTCTCCATGAACTTCAGGCTCTGCCGCTGGAACGACGCGATGCTGGCCAGGAACGCGAACGCTGCGATGAACGTGGTGGCGAAGAGCGCGACGTAGGCCACGGGCGTCGCGAAGTAGAGATAGAGCTCCTTCTTCGCGATCGCGACGACGTTCCTCATCCTGCTCCTCCTCCCGACGGCCGGGCCCGGGCTCGGGCCGGTGCGCCGGCCCTCCTGTCAGCAGCCCGGCGCGGCCCGATCAGGCCGGGGCGCCGGGCGACGGGTCACTCCAGAAGCGCTCGGCCGCGGCGGACAGCTCCGCAGAGACGCTGCCGGCCGGCTGCGGCGCGGACTCGGCCGTCCCCGCCGCGGATGGCGCGCCTGCGACGTCGGTCCCGCCCGCCTTGGCCTCGCCGCGACGCGCGCCGGGCTTTCCGCCCCGCTTGCGATCGCGATCCTCCGCGGCGCGCTCGGCGCGCGGCTTCCAGCCGATGTCCTGCAGCTCGCGGGCGATGTCGTTCCACTTCGCCTCGAGCCCGGCGAACTTGGCCTTCCAGATCTCGGCCTCGCCCTTGGTGACGAGCAGGACCTTGGCGTTCGCGTCGAACTTGCCGCGGACACGCTTGAGCTCCTCGGCGGCGTCTTCGGCCTTCCGGCGATACTCCGAGGCGTCCCGGCGGGAGCGCTCCGCCTTGTCGTCGGCCGCGGCGATGCGCAGCTCGAGCTGGGCGGCGCGGTCGTCGGAGATCGGCCCGGCGGCGGGCGGCGGACGCGGCGCGGCAGGGGGAGCGGGAGCGATCGCGACTTCGCCCCCCGCTTCGCCCTCGACAGTCGTCGCGCTGGTCGTCGCGCCGGTCGTCGCGCTGGTCGCCGCGACAGTCGGCGCGGGCGGCGCCTCGACCGGGCGACGGCGTTCGGGCTTCTGACCCGCACCCTGGCGATCCTCCAGCCGCTTGAGATCCGCGGCGAGCCGGCCGGCCTCTTCCCGCGCGTTCGCCTCGGCGCGCTCCGCCTCGCGGAGCTCCTGCGCGCGAGCGCTCGCGAGCTCCCGTGCCTGCTTCTCCTCTTCCTGCGACTCGTGCAGGCGGCGCTTCGCGTCCTTGAGCTTCTCGCGAAGTTCGCGGAGCTCCTCGCCTCGCCCCTTCTTGTCCTCCGTCTTCTCCTTGACCTCCTTGCGGCTCGCCGAGCCCGCCTTCTTGGCCTCCTCGAGCGCGCTGCGGAGCTCTGCGAGCTCGTCCTCCATGGAGGAGCGGGAGAACCAGAGGAACGCTGCGGCGAGGCCGAGGCCGACCGCGAGCACGATGACGATGATGAGCGGGTCCAAGTGTCCGTCCGGTTCAGTTGTCGAGCTGCTTGATGAGGTACAGTTCTGCGGAGTCCGAGGCCTTGCGATCCGAGCCGACGCCGCCCGTCACGAGCACGGTGTCGTTCGGGAGCCGCAGGCAGGCGCCATAGGCGCGCGCGGCGGTCATCTTGCTCGTGCCGGAGGAGCGGCCGCCGGCGAAGTTGGCGTCGACGCGGCCGTCCTCGAACGAGAGCAACTCCGCCTTGTCGAGCGGCGTGCCGTCGTCGCCGAACCCCCCGAGCAGGAGCGCGCGGCCGTCGTCGATCTGCACGACGCACGGCGCGACGCGCGGGAACTTCAGCGTCGCCTGGCCGGGCTGGTTGGCGTCGGGGGTCGGCAGCTTGGTGTAGAGCGCCGAGCCGAAGGCCGCGGAGAACGGGAAGCCGCTCTCGTTGAAGCGCTGCGCGCCGCCCGCGATCACGAAGAGGTCGTCCGCCCGCGAGGCGACGCCGGCTGCGACGCCGGCGGGGAGCTCCAGCGTGTTGGGCGCGAGCTTGTAGGAGTCGCCGGCGCGCTGCACGAAATTCACGAACCGCGTCGGGCCGAACTCGACGTCGATGCCGCCGAGCAGCGCGACGGCCTGGTTTCCGACGGGGAGCGCGGCGTGGAACGCGCGGCCGGCGTGGAGCTGGCCGTTGCCGACGGCGGCGAGATCCGCGTCCGGCGCGGCCCGGAAGTCGCCGGATCGGGGATCGAAGAACTCGACGCTCGTGAGCACGTTGCCCTGCGAGTCGAGCCCGCCGGCGACGACGAGGTGGCCGTCGCGCTCGAGCGCCGTCACGGTGTGGAACCGGCGGGCGTCCGTCATCGCGGTCGTGAGCGACCAGCTGTCGAGGCCGGGGTCGTAGATGGCGGCCGAGCCGACGCTGATCCGGGGGTCGCCCTCGTTGGCCTGGCTCTCGCCGCCCACGAGGATCACGTCGCCGTTGTCGAGCGAGACGGCCGGCGCGTGCGCGCGCGGAAGGCAGAAGTCGTTGCCGCCACACATGTCGCCTGCGGGCGTGAAGGTGCCGGTCCCGGGATCGAAGATCTCGGCCGTGGCCAGATAGCCGACGCCGTTGCCGTTCGCGTCGAGCTCGCGAAAGCCGCCGGCGATCAGCACGCGCCCGTCGGGCAGCAGCGCGATCGAGTGACCGGCCCGCGGCTGCGTCATCACCGTGCAGCCGTTCGCCGCGGTCGCGGTCGGGGCGAAGCGGTTGATGGCGCGCAGCACGACGACGACCGGATCGTTGCTGTCGGCGGTGACCTCGAACGACGCGGAGCGGCCCGTCGCGACGAGCTCGGTCGCGTTCCAGGCCTTCACCGTGACGACGCGGTTCTTGCCGACCGGGATGCTCGGGATCTCGAGCGTGCCGGCCTCGGTCAGCACCTTCTCGGTGATCACGGACATGCCGTCGCCGGAGATCACGACCTCGAGGTCGGTCGCGTCCTCCCGCAGATCGAAGGCGCTGTTGCCCGCGCAGTCGTTCGAGGTGAGGGAGAGCTCGAGCTTCGCCGGGTCGGCGTCGCAGCCCGCTCCGAGCGCGGCGAGCAGCGCCGCCCCGGTGAGCAGTCTTGCTGGCTTCATCGATCCTCGCGTGTGCGCCGGAGCGCGCGTGGCGTGTGCTGCGAGTGAAGGAGTGCGGGAGACGACTACCAGGAGACCGTCGCGGTCGCCTGGGTGGGCGCGCCGCCGTCGGACAGCATGACGCCCGCGGTGACCCCACCGCCGACGAGCAGCACGCCGCCGACCGTGGCGACCCAGAACATCGGCGAGGAGAGCAGCCCGTCGTCCTCCTCCTCGAACGCCTTCTCGTCCTCGATCGAGCCGCCGCCCATCATGTACTTGCGGGCCTTCTCGGCGTCGAGGGCGGCCTTCGTCGGAGGCGCGGCGAAGTCGTCCTTCTTGCTGACGACCATGCCGTTCTCGTCGACCTCGAGCTTCGGCTTCACGACGGGCGCGCCGCCGACCGCGACCGGGGTCGGCTTCACCTCGGGCGTCACCGCGGCCTCGGGGCCGATCCCGTCCTCGGGCCGGCCTCCGACGATCGGCCGCCGACCGCTCACGGGGCGTCGCCCGCCCCCGGCCGCCGGCGCGACCGTCGCGCCGCCGCCCGCGTCCTTCACCGCGACGGCGGCGACCGCGAAGTCGAGCTCGTTGATCTTCTCTGCGCCCGCCTTCGCGTCGGCCGCGATCGGCCGCGGAAGTTTCGCCGGGCTGCCGAAGGCGTCGGTCGCGAGCGCGATCTCGCCGGAGATCTTGTTGATCTCGATCGCCGCGCCGAGCATGTCCCGATCGAGCTCGAGCGCCGGCAGATCGACGAAGCCGCCCTTCGCCTTCGAGTAGAGCAGCGACACGATCCCCATGTTCGTGCCCTTGGCGTACGCGCCACCGATCACGACGAAGGCCGCGCCCGTCCTGGCCGCGATCGCGTCGATCTGCTTCTTCGCGCCGTCGTCGAGGTTGTTCTTCGACAGGTAGGTGACGGTCGCGGCGATCGGCCCCTCCTTCTTCGTCTGCGAGTCGGGCGTGATCTTCGCGGTCTCGTCGCGCTTGACCTCGATCTTCTGGGCGTACCAGTCGCCGCCGGGCGGCTTGATCGAGACGAAGTGCGTGCCGGGCAGCAGCCCCTTCACCAGCACCGGGGTCGTCGTCGCGTCGCGATCGTCGACCTTCACCTGTGCGCCGGGCGGCGTCGTGTCGATGCGCAGCGCGCCGTAGCCCTCGGCCGCGAGGCGCTTCTTCGCCTTCTCGACCTCGCCGACGAAGACGTTCGCGTACTCGTCGCCGGGCGTCAGCGTGATCGTCGGGTTCAGGCGCACGGCGGCGGGGATCGGCCCCTTCGCCGCCTCGTCCTCGCGGCCCAGCAGGAAGAGCGCGACGGCGCGCTTGAGGGACGCCTCGACGAGCGGCTTGAGGTCGAAGGCGGCCTCCGGGAACTTGTCGTACGCGCCGATCGCGCGATCAAAGGCGTCGAGCGCCGGCTTGACCTTGCGCTTTCCCAGCAGATCCTTGCCCTTCTCGAGATCGGCCTTCGCCGCCTCGATCGCCTTGTTCGCGGCGTCGGTCGGGCCCTTCTTCGCCTCCGGCGCGGCCGCGGACCCGCCCTCGTCCGGCAGCGGCGCGACCTCGAAGGCCTCATTGTTCTGCAGCTCGGTCACGAGCGTCTCGGCGATGCGCTCGCCCGTCGCGCGCGGGATGGAGTCGTAGAGCGGCGCGTACGGGACGACGGAGATCTTCACCTTGCCCTCGGCGGCGGCCGAGGTCGAAGCGAGGCAGGCCACGAACAGCGTGGCCATCCGGATGCGGGACAAGCGAGACTCCCCACCGGCGAAGCGCCGGTCGTTCCGAGGATTTGGGTCGCGCAGAGTACGAGCGGCCGACCGCCTCCGTCAACGAACGCAGCCCCCCGCGCGCGGCGGTCCGGGACGGGGCGAAGGCGGGCTCCCGAGCGAGCCGCGCTTTGCGTCGGAATCCGGGCAGGTGCTATCCGGTTCCGCAGGGGCCCACGTGCACCTCTCCGTCTCGACCCGCATCTTCCTAGGCTTCGCCGCCGTGCTCGCCGTCTTCGGGGCGGTGAGCGCGTTCTCGGTGCTGCGCCTGCGCGCCGTCGGCGAGGAGATCCGGCTCGTCTCCGACGGCTACCTGCCGCTCGCGAAGGTCGCCGCGCAGCTCGAGACGTTCCACAAGAACCGCCAGCGCGACACCGACCGCCTGCTCGACGAGAAGGACGAGCGGACGCGCGCCGCGCTCATCAAGCTGGCCCGGCTCTACTTTCCGAGGCTCGTGCGCGAGAAGCTGACGCTGGCGGGCACGCTCGCGGGCGAGGCGCGCGCGCTCGGAGGGCCGGACGAGGCGACGTTCATCGAGGGCGTCGTCTACCGGCTCGCGGATCTCTCGCAGAGCTACGACGAGTACGACGCGGCGGCGGAGGGCTTCTTCCTGGCGATGGAGCAGGAGGTGGCCGCCGCCGAGCGCGAGGAGCGGGGTCGCGAGCTGCAGCGCGTCGAGCGGCGGATCGATCGCGAGCTCAAGCTGCTGTCGCTGGCGCTCGACACGCGCGTGCGCGAGCGGGTCTGGGAGGCGCAGCGGATGGAGCGCGTCTCCTCGATGGCGATCCTCGGCTTCGCGCTCGCGGCGATCGCGATCGGCCTGATCGCGGCGCTCCTCTCAC
>CAYHCR010000080.1:0-9070 GCA_964354895.1 uncultured Myxococcales bacterium
CTGCGACGCGTGCTTCACGTATCACGCACGCATGAGCCAGGACGAGCTCGAGAGCCTGAAAGTCCTGCTGGGCGCGGCCGGCTGCGCATTCATCATGTCGCTGCCGGTCGGCGACGACATCATGCTCAACTACCAGTCCACCTCGTTTCACGACGTGCCGAGCGTGCGGCGCCTGCTCGGGAAGCGGCCGACGCCCGAATTCGACGCCTGGCTCGCCTCACGCGGGATCCTCGACGGTGACCTGCCGGGCGAGCGCTTCGGCGATGCCACGGTGATCCGATGAGCGCGCCGCTCTCCCGCACGCGGGCGCTGGTCGCCGCGCTGCGCCACCGCCTCGGCGAGAGCGCCCCGTTGCCGCCGGCTGCCGCGCCGTCGCGCGTGGCGCCGCCCCCCGCGCGGATCTTCGTCCCTCCTGCCCGGCGCAGCGCGTTCGCGGCGAAGGCCGCGGCGCACACCACCGCGCTCGTCGGCATCGGTCACGTCGGCACGCGCTACCCGACCGACGTCGTGCTGCAGTTCCAGGCGGAGCTCGCGGTCGCGCACGGCGCCGTCGCCGCAGAGCTGCCCGACGGCTTCGCGGAGCGGCACGGTTGCCTCGGGCTGCAGAGCCGGGTGAAGGACCACCGCGAATTTCTCCTGCGGCCGGATCTGGGGCGGCGGCTCGACGAGGCCTCCCTCGCGAAGTTGCAGGGCGCGAAGCGCGGCGTCGACGTGCAGCCGATCCTCGCGGACGGCCTCTCCGCGATCGCGGCGCAGGGGGCCGGGCCCCAGTTGCTGCAAAGCTTCTCAAGGGCCTGCGAGCGGCTCGGCCTCTCGGTGGGCACGCCGCTCGTCGCGACCTACGCGCGCGTCTGGCTGCAGGACGAGATCGGGGAGGTCGTGCAGGCGAAGGTCGCGGCGATCCTGCTCGGCGAGCGGCCGGGCCTCGGCACCGGCGACGGGCTCTCCGCGTACCTGGTCTTCGGGCCGAAGGTCGGCCGCACGGACTCGGATCGCAACATGATGTCGAACATCCACGCGCGCGGGACCCCGCCCGCCGAGGCGGCCGAGCGGCTCGCGCGGCTCGCGCAGGCGATGATCGGGCAGGGCTGCAGCGGCGTCGCGCTCGATCTGGGGAAGATCGGCGCGGACGGCGCGGTGTTCGCGGGCGGCTATCGCGCGCCTGAGCCGCGCGTCCGCCTCGTGGAGGTCGACCGATGACGCTCGAGCCGATCGTCCCGAAGATCCTCGCCGTGCGCCGGTTGCCGCACGCGGCCGAGGCGCTGCTGCGCGCGTACGGCGCGGATCCTTCGCGACACACGAGCCTCGGCCTCGTCACCTGCGATCAGGACGACCCGACCTACGTCGCGCTCGACGAGGCGACCAAACACGCCGCCGTCGACGTCGTCTTCGCGCGCTCGTTCTATGCCGGCTCGGCCCATGCCTCCGGCGCGCTCTCCGGCGAGATCCTCGGCGTGATCGCCGCGCCGGATCCCGCGGAGATCGACGCCGGGCTCGCCGCGCTGCTCGAGTGCCTGCGCCACGACGCCTGCTTCTACGGCGCGAACGACGCCGGCACGATCACCGTCTTCCCGCACGTGATCACGAGCCTCGGCCGCTACCTCTCCGCTTTGGCGGGGCTGCGGGAGGGCGATCCGATGGCCTATCTGGTCGCGCCGCCGATGGAGGCGACGATCGCGCTCGACGCCGCGCTCAAGGCGGCGAACGTGACGGCCGCAAAGCTGTTCCCGCCGCCGACCGAGACGAACTTCGCCGCGGCGTGGCTCTCGGGCGCGCTGCCGGACGTCGAGGCCGCGGCGGAGGCCTTCGCGGCGGCCGTCGTCGACGTCGCGGCGCGGCCGTGGGACGGGCGGACGTGAGGCAGGTAGGGTCCGCGCCCTTCCTGCCGGAGCCCCGATGACGCGCGCGCGAACAGGCCCGATCCTCCCGGGCGCCACGATCGGAATCCTCGGCGGCGGGCAGCTCGGCCGCATGACCGCCATGGCCGCCCGGCCCATCGGCTACCACGTCCACGCGCTCGATCCGGACGAGCGCTGCGCGGCGCGGTTCGTCGTCGAGCGGCTCGTGGTGGCGGCCTTCGACGACGACTTCGCCGCGGCGGATCTGGCCCGGCGCTCGGACGTGGTGACGCTGGAGATCGAGACGATCTCGCTGGCCGCGCTCGCCGCGGCGGAGCGCTACGCGCCGGTCCGGCCGGGGCGGCACGTGCTGGAGATCGTGCAGGATCGCGGGCTGCAGCGGGCGTGGCTGAAGAAGCATGGCTTCCCGCAGGGCCCGTTCGAGGAGGTCGCGGACGCCGCGTCTCTGCACGCCGCGCTCGAGCGGCTCGGCGGCCGCTGCTTCGTGAAGTCCTGCCGGGGCGGCTACGACGGGCGCTCGCAGGTCGAGACGACCGTGCCGGCGGAGGCAGAAGGCGCCATGACCGCGCTCGGCGGCGGGCGCGTCGTGGTCGAGAAGGCCGTGGCGCTCGAGGCCGAGCTCTCGGTGCTCGTGGCGCGCGCGCCGTCCGGGGCGGCGGTCGTGCTGCCGCCCGCGGTCAACGTGCAGGAGCGCCGGATCCTCGCCTACTCGGCCCTGCCCGGGCCGCTGCCGCCGGAGGTCGCGAACGAGGCGCGCACGATCGCGCGCGCGATCGCCGAGCAGCTCGGCGCGGAGGGGCTGCTCGTCGTCGAGTTCTTCCTCGGCACGGACGGCCACCTCACGGTGAACGAGCTCGCCCCGCGCCCGCACAACTCGTTTCACGCGAGCGAGATGGCCTGTCACCTCAGCCAGTTCGAGCTCGCCGTGCGCGCGGTCTGCGACCTGCCGCTCCCCGAGCCGGTCGTCGTGAAGCCCGCCGCGATCGCGAACCTGCTCGGCGAGCTCTGGCTTCGGCCCGTGCCGCCGCCGCTGCACGAGGTGCTCGCGCTGCCCGGCGTGCGCCTGCACCTGTATGGCAAACGCGAGGCGCGCCCGGGTCGGAAGATGGGGCACCTCTCCGCGATCGGCGACACGCCCGAGGAGGCGATCGCGCGCGTCCGCTCGGCGGCGGCGCTGCTCGCCCGCGAGCCCTCCGCGCGTTGAGGTGCGCGCGCCGGGCGAGCGGCGCGCGTTGACCGCGGCGCGCGGCGCTCCATACGCTGCCCCCTCACGTTCGCCTCACGGTGGAGGACGGCATGCGGGTCGCAGTGATCGGCGCGGGCAGCTTCGGGACGGCGCTCGCGTTCGTGCTCGGCAGCAAGGGCTACTCGACGCGCCTGTGGGGCCGCGACGCGGAGCAGGCCCGCGCGATCAACGAGCTGCACGAGAACGTGCGCTACCTGCCTGGCGCAAAGCTGCCCGACACGATCGTCGGCACGACCTCGCTGGCGGAGGCGCTCGAGGGCGTCGATCTCGTCATCAGCGCGATCCCGTCGCAGGCGGCGCGCGTGGTGCTCGTCGAGGCGGCTGCACACCTGCCCGACGGGGTCCCGATCGTGACCGCGGCGAAGGGCATCGAGGAGGGCACGCTGCTCGTGCCGACCGACGTGCTCGAGGCGGTGCTGCCCGAGCGCTTCCACCCGTACGTCGCGGCGATCTCGGGACCGTCCTTCGCGCGCGAGATCGTCGCCGGCTGCCCGACCGCCGTGACGGTGGCCGCGCACTGGGGCCGCGTGGCGAAGCGGGTGCAGGAGGCGTTCTCCAGCAAGACCTTCCGCATCTACACCTCGCCCGACGTCATCGGCGTGCAGCTCGGCGCCGCGCTCAAGAACGTCATGGCGATCGGCGCGGGCATCGTCGACGGGCTCGGCTTCGGCCACAACGCGCGCGCTGCGGTGATCACGCGCGGGCTCGCGGAGATGACGCGGATCGCGGTCGCGAAGGGCGGCAACCCGGTCACGCTCTCGGGCCTCGCGGGCATGGGCGATCTGGTGCTGACCTGCACAGGTGATCTCTCCCGCAACCGCCGCGTCGGGATCGCCCTCGGCCAGGGCAAGACGCTGCCGCAGATCCTCGCGGAGCTCGGCCAGGTCGCCGAGGGCGTCCGCACGACGAAGAGCGCGCACGAGCTGGCGACCTCGCTGGGCGTCGACGCGCCGATCACGCACCAGCTCCACGCGATCCTCTTCGAGGGCAAGGACGCGAAGAGCTCGCTCGTCGAGCTGATGACGCGCAACCCGAAGGCGGAGTTCTGATCATGCGCACCGCGCACCGAGGCTTCGCCTGGCTCCCGCTGTTGCTCCTGCTCGCTGCGTGCGACTGCGGCGGCTCCTCGACCGCGCTGGGCGGAGAGCTGACGGTCTCGACCGACGCGCTCGTGTTCGGCGAGATCCCGGTCGCGACGACGAAGAGCCTGACGTTCATGGTCGGCAACAACGGCTCCGCCGCGCTCGCCGTCGCCCTCTCGGCCGATGGCGCGCTCTTCACGGTGACGCCCGCAGAGCTGTCGATCGAGCCGGCCGGCGAGGCGGAGATCACCGTGCGCTACGCGCCGGTCGAGCTCGGCGCCGCGACGGGCAGGCTCGTGGTCGCGAGCGACGGCGAGGGGACGGCCACCCTCGAGGTCGCGCTCTCGGGGACCGCGACGCCGCCGCTCGTGGCGCAGGCGCGCGTGACGCCGGCCTCGATGGACTTCGGCGACGCGCCGCGCGACCGGCCCGACGCCGCCGGGGACGACGGTGGAGACTCGTCCCAGCCGATCGAGCTCGCCGTGGAGAACCCCGGCACGGCGCCGCTGCAGGTGACCGAGGTGACGTTCCTCGACGACGCTGGCGGACAGTTCCGCGGGGACCTCGCCGCGCTCGTGCGTGAGATCGCGCCGGGCCGAGCCGAGGGCACGTCGCTCACGTTTCACCCGACGACGCTCGGCGAGGTGACCGGCTCGGTGCGCGTGCGCACGAGCGCCGCGGCGTTGTCCGAGGTGATCGTCCCGCTGCGCGGTCGCGGCGTCGCGCCCGTGCTGCGCCTCTGCACGCAGGTCGAGGGCGAGCCGACGCAGACCTGCCTGCTCGACAGGCCGGAGGACTACACGGCGGGCGTGCCGTACCCGTCGCTGCAGTTCGGCGCGCAGGAGGAGCTCGCGATCCGCGGCGGGCGCGTCACCGTGCGCAACGAGGGGAACGTGCCGCTCTCGCTCTCGCCGCTCCGGAACTCTCCTGCGTCCGCGGATCTGCGGCTCTGGGCCGACGAGGCGAGGACCGTCCCGCTCGTCCTCGCCGACTTCGCGGCCGTGCTCTGTCCGGCGGGCGTCACGCACGAGAGCTGCACGCTCGAGGCCGAGACCACCTTCTGGGTCGATCACTGGGCGCGCGGTACCCGCTGCTGCGTCGACGCGCGCGACGGGCTCGGCGGCGATCCGAGCTGCCTGACGATCGCGCAGGACGACTGCCGCAACGCGCAGGACGCGGACGAATCGCTGCTGACGGTGCTCAGCACCGACCGCCTCTTCCCGTTCGTCTCGCTCATCGCGCGGGGCAGCTCGCTGATCCCGGTGATCGTCGTCTCGAACTTCAACGGCGGGCTCTACACGGACGACACGTTCTTCGTGCGGGTGGAGAACGACGGGGACGCAGAGCTGCGCGTGCTCGGGCTCTCGCTCTGGGATCCGGCGGCCGCACGAACCTGCGCGGCCGATGGCACCGCCCGCGGCACCGGCGCCGCGCCGTGCAGCTGTGCTGGTGACCCGACGATCACGTGTGCGCAGTTCCGGCTCGACACCGCGCTGCCGCTCGTGCTCGCGCCGCAGGGATCGCAGGAGGTCCAGCTGACGTTCCTCGACCCGAACCGGGCGCGCCACGTGATCGAGCTGCACGTCGTCTCCACCGACCCGGTGCAGCCGCTGGAGATCGCCACGATCACGATCGAAGGGCTCGGCCTGCCGTGACGGCGCTCGCGCTGTCGCTCGTGCTCGCGGCGGGCGCTGCCGAGCCTGCGCCCGCCGATCTCCCCACGGTCCTCGCGATCGGCGTGGGCGTCTACGCGGCGAGCGCGCTCGTGCACGAGGGGCTCGGCCACGAGACGGGCTGCCTGCTCGGCGGCGGCCGGCCGATGGGCACCTCGCTCGCCGTCGCCGGCTGCGACGAAGCGGGGATGTCTGCAGGTGGACACCGGCTGCTCGTCGCGGGCGGGGCGACCGCGAATCTGCTCGTCGGCGCGGGCCTCGGGACGGCGCTCTGGCTCGCGCCGCCGGAGGATGGCGCCGCGTACTACGCGCTCTGGCTCGCCTCCGTCGTGAACCTGCTGCAGGCGGGCGGCTACCTGATGGTGGGCCCGTGGGCGCCGATCGGCGACTTCGGCGAGGAGGGCTTCGTGCGCGACGTCGGCGCAAAACTGCCCGCGAAGCTCGGGCTCTCGGCGGCGGGCCTGGGCCTCACCGCCGGCACGCTCTTCTGGGGCAACGCGCTCTCCGAGCCGCTGCTCGGCGCCGATCCGCAGGACCGCTCGGACCGGCAGTGGCGGCTCACCTTGCCCTCCTACCTCGGCGGCGCGGGGCTCGTGACGGCGGGCTCGCTGCTCAATCGTGTCGGGCCGGAGTACGCGGTCAGCGCGGCGGTGGCGAACTTCGCCGGCACGCTCTTTCTGGCCTACGTCCCGCTCTTCTTCTCGAGCGACGCCTTCTACCCGGATCCCGCGGGACGGCCGGCCCAGGCGCTGCCGATCGAGCGCAGCCCGCTCTGGATCGGCCTCGGCACGACGGTCGCGCTCGGCTCCGTGCTCGTCTTCGGGCCCGGCGTCGGCGACTTCCCGACCCCGCACCCGCTCGATCCGACCCGGTAGCGGGACGCGGGGCCGCCGCTACCGCTTCGTCCCCGTCCGCGCGCCCGCGACGCCGGCCAGGTGGTAGACGTGGCCGCGACCGGCGACGTCGTAGACCTCGATCACCTTCTCTTTTCGCATCTCGTCCGCGACCTGGCCGAGGTGGAATTTGCTGACGCCGAGCTCCTTCTGGAGCTCCTCGGCCGAGAGCCCGCCCGGTCTCTTGCGCAGCTGATCGATCAGCAGCCGCTTGAGCTCGGTGCGCTTCGCGGCGTTCATCTCGTCGGTCCGCCACGCGCGGATGACGCCCCACGCGACGAGCAGCACGACGGCGATCCCGATCCACGGCAGCAGCCACTCGCCGGTCTCGGTGAAGCCGTCGAGCGCGGCGAAGGGATCGAACTCGGGCTCCGCGACCTTGGGCGGCGGGCGCATCGGGACGGCCTGCAGCAGCATCGCTACGCCTCCGGGCGGGTCAGGACGCCCTGCTTCCTGAGGAGCTTCTCGGCACTCTCCAGCAGCGTGTCGAAGCCGGCGCGGGTCACGGCGCTCACGGCGACCGCGTTCGGGCGCGCGGCGAGGTTCGCCACGACGGCCGGCGCGAGTCGATCGGCCTTGTTGTAGACGAACAGCCGCGGCGTGCCGTCGAGCTTCAGCGTCGCGAGGATCTTGTCCACGGCCGTGAGGTGCGCCTCGTGGTGCGGGTCGGCGGCGTCGATCACGTGCAGCAGCAGATCGGCCTCCTCGAGCTCCTCGAGCGTCGCCCGGAACGCCTTGATGAGATCCTTGGGCAGCTCGCGGATGAAGCCGACCGTGTCGGTGAGGATCACCTCGCGGCCGCTCGGCAGGCGCAGGCGCCGGGAGGTCGGATCGAGCGTCGCGAAGAGCTTGTCCTCGACCAGCACGTTCGAGCGCGTGAGCGCGTTGAGGAGCGTCGATTTTCCGGCGTTCGTGTAGCCGACGATCGAGAGGACCGGGAGGTTGTTGCGGGACCGCTCCTTGCGGCGCGTGTCCCGCGCGGAGGCGAGGCCGTCGATCTTCTTCTCGAGGAGATTGACCCGCTCCCGCACGCGTCGGCGATCGACCTCGAGCTTGGTCTCGCCGGGCCCGCGTCCGCCGATGCCGCCGGCGAGCCGCGAGAGGCCGACGTCCAGCCGCGTGAGGCGCGGCAGCAGGTACTTGAGCTGCGCGAGCTCGACCTGCAGCTTGCCCTCGGCCGACTGCGCGCGCTGCGCAAAGATGTCCAGGATGAGCTGCGTGCGATCGAGGACCTTCAGCGAGCAGGCCTCGGCGATGTGTCGCGCCTGCGACGGCGTGAGGTTCTTGTCGAAGACGACCATCGTCGCGCCGAGCTGCATGCTCTTGAGCACGAGCTCCTCGAGCTTGCCGGGCCCGAGCAGGTAGCGGGAGTCGGACTCCTTACGCATCTGCAGGAACGAGTCGAGCACGCGGACGCCGGCGGTCCTCGCGAGCTCGCGCAGCTCTGCCAGCGACACCTCGGCGTCGTGGCGCGTCTGTTTGATCGCCACGGAGACGAGGATCGCGCGCTCGCCGTCGCCGGTGACGCGCACGGTGGCGCCCTGCGCGAGCTGGCCCTCGAGCGCCTCGAGCTCGGCGCTCAGGTCCCAGAAGAGATCGTGCACGCTGGGCGCCTGCTCGACGCGCCAGAGATCGCCCTTGGGGTTCTCCGGCAGGAGCGTGCCCCAGTGCACGACGCCCGGCATGCCGTCGTCGCCGGCCTGGATCGCGCACACGAGATCGAGGCGCAGCAGCGCCAGATCCGTGAGGTCATCCTTGCTGAGCGGCTCGCCCTTGAGGTGCGTGTGCACCAGTCGAAGCCCGCGCAGGCGGACCTGCCCGCCGCGCGCCCGGCCGATGTCCGGAAGGAGGAGCTTCTGCGCGTCGCCGACGATCACGTGCTCGATCTCACCTTTGCGGGTGAGGAGCACGCCGACCTGCCGGTTGGTCTCGCGGGAGAGCTCCGTCAGGTGGCGCGCGAGCTCCGGAGAGACGATCTCGTCCTGGCGCACGCGGCGCCGGAACGTGTTCTGGAGTCGCTGGATCTGCGCGGCCTTGAGGCCGAGCGTGTTGCCGTCGAGATCGTGAATGGCGGAAGCCCTCAGCCGGTCAGGGGAGACCGATGCCGTTGCAGGTGTTGGCGCACGACATGATCGAGACGCAGTCCGCCCGCGAGAGGAACGTATCGCAGGTCGCGCCGCCGGCGTGGCAGCAGTCCGTGCACTTGCTGAGCTCCGCCGGACCGCAGTCCCCGAAGTCGGCACAGATCAGGAGGCAGGTATCCCCGCCGCCGCCGCCTCCCCCGTCATTCGAGCAGTCGCCCGTGTCGTAGGTGCAG
>CAYHCR010000081.1:0-9048 GCA_964354895.1 uncultured Myxococcales bacterium
CAGACGCCGTACTTTGTCGCGGGCGGAGGTGTCTTCACCGCCGCGTCCATGAAATCCTGGATGGAAGTCTCGATCGGGATGATGCGCTCGTACCCCGGCGGGGACAAGTTGACCGACGAGCAGATCAAGCAACTGTCGGAGATCTCACTCAAGTCGATGCGCGGCATGCGCTCCATGGCCCTGCTGATGGGCGTCGGCGAAGGGGATGAGCCGCTGTACAGCCGGATGCTGTTGGTCATCAAGACGAAAGACGCCAAAGCCTATCTGGAAGGCTACGAGGCCGCGATGGCCGAGATGATGAAGATCTTCAAGGACGCCGGATCCCCGCTGTTCTCGTTCGAGTCGCAACGGACGGAAATCGACGGGCTGCCGGTGTTCAAGCTGAGCATGAACATGGAACCGTTTCTGGTCGGCCAAGGGCAACGTCCCGAGACGAAAAAGATGATGGAACTGATGTTCGGCAGCGGCGGCAAGATGGACGTCTATAGGACGGTCGCCGACCAGCAGACGGTGGTCGGCTCGTACGTCTCCCCGAAACAACTCACCCCGGCGGTGAAAGCGATTCAGGAAGGCAAGCCGCTGTTGACCGACGAGGCCGGCGTCGCCCAGACGGCGGCGATGCTGCCGCCAGGTGCCCAGTGGCTGGGATTCTTGAGCCCGCGCGGAGGGGCCGCGTTTATGGCGCGGATGATCAAAACGATTGTTCCGCCGGGCACGCCGGGGATACCTGAGATTCCGGAGTTCCCCGAAACGCCTCCCATCGGCTTTGGCGTGCAGGTTTCGCCGTCCGGCCTGGACACCGACCTCGCGATTCCCTCCGCCTCCGACCACGGCTCGATCGTCGCAGCCATGACCGCAGCAGGGTTCCGGCTGGTCGGGATCTTTCTGCACAGCCTCAACTTCCGTCATCCAGGCGGCGAGCCGGTTCAGCTCGCTTTCGATGCAGCGTTCGATCCGATGATCGCCCGCGCCGAGGCCTTTGACGTCGAGGGAACCCCGGTGGCAATCGTCCGGAAGGCCGATCTCATCGCCATGAAGGAGCGGGCCGCCGCAGATCCAGCGCGCAGGCCCAGCAAGAGGCTCCGCGACCAGGCCGATCTCGCGCTCCTCCGCGGCGACGTCCCGGATCCCGACGAAGGCTGGTAGTCGACCCCAGCGCCCCTCCTCTGCGGGGCGCCACCGGCCCACCTCAAGCAACGAGCCACGCACGTGGCGCGGCCCCGACCTGCTGATCGGCCAACGGTCCGCCGCCGCTCGGCTCGCTCTGGGAGAATCCGCGGCCGTCGCCACTGGCTCTCTGGAGGCGGGACCGAAGGTTCCGCGGGTCGCCGGGAACAGAGGCAATACAGAGCTCCCGTTCTGCCGCAGACCGAATCGAGCGTCGCCGCCATGTCCGCACCTGCCCGCGTCACGCCCCCGCTGCTCCTCGCCGCGGCGGTGCTGCTCGGCGCGGTCGCCGCTCGCGCGGAGCCGCCGGAGGTCGCCGACGACGACGGCCCCACGCTCGGCGCCGCCTTCCTGCTCGCGCACCCGTCGGCGATGGAGACAGGGCTGAGCGCGGGCCTCGCGCTCTCGGTGGCGACCGACGGCACCTTCGGCGTCGGGGCGGGCGCCTCCTGGTCGACGGCGACCGAATACACGCGGACGTGGCACGTGACCCAGCAGGAGCTCCGGCTGCGCGCACACGGGCTGCTGCAACGAGCGATCGGCAGGGGGCGGCTCGCGCTGCGGCTCGGCCTCGGAGGCACGGAGGTCTACGAGAGTCGGCTGCGCGACCAGGCCGCAAGGCTCGGACTCACCGGCGACGAGCTCGAGACGACTGCGTGGGTGTTTCTGCCTGCTGCAGAGCTCGAGGCCGTCGTCTCGCTGCTCGTCTTCGACCGCTTCGGCGTCGCCGTGAGCGCAGGGCCGTCGGCGGTCCTGCTCGCGGGCGAGCTCTCGCCGGGCTTCGTCAGCTCGCTGGGGGTCACGTGGACACCGTGAAGCTCGGACATGTATGCGCCGCGGCGCTGCTCGGTCTCGTCGGCTGCAGCGGCGAGCTGCTCGGCCTCGAGGATCATCCCACGCCGCTCGCGACGATCCGCCTGCGCGTGGACGGTGCGCTGCAGCCACTGCGTCCGCCGGAGACGCTCACGGAGACCCCGCGGCTGCGCGTCGCGCTCGTCTGGGGCCAGCAGTGGCTCGCCGAGCCGTTCTGTTTTCTCCCGACGCGCTCGCCCGAAGCGGCGGCCGTGGTCCGGGCCGGCTGCCGCGATCCGTTCGGCTTCGCGCCCCTGCGCGTGGCGGGCAGCGTCGCGGTCGAGCCGGGGGTCGAGGCCGCGATCGAGCTGATTGATCTTCCTGCTGCCGACGACATGGTCGGAGATCTGACCGGACGCATCGCCTACGGCAGCCTCGTGGTCTTCGACGATCGCGACGGCAACGGCACGCTCGATCTGCATCGGCCTTCGCGCGAGCTCCCCGGCACGGAAGGCGACGGCCCCGGGAGCGGCCACGGACCGATGGCGCCGCCCGAGGGCGAGGCGCCGCTCGACTTCGTGTATGGCGCGAGCTTCGTGACGATGACCGCGCCCGATCTCCGCATCGCGTATCTCGAGGGCACGTTCGATCCGAACGCCGCCTTCTATCCGCGCACCGGCTGTCTTGCGCCGCGCAAGGGCTTCTCCGTCCTCGGCGCCGGCGGCCTCACCGTCGGCGCGATCTTCGAGGCGCTCGCCGAAGGCCGGCTGCCCACGCAGGAGGCCGGCCGCTGCAGCGAAGGCCTCCTCGAGGAGACGATCGTGCCCATCGTGCTGGGGTCGATCGACGAGGCCCGCGACGTCGGCTGTTCGCTCGACTCCGGACGCGGCGGAGGACCCGGCGGCGGCAACAGCCTCGGCGGCACGACGCGCTACCAGGAGCTCCCCGACACCGCGCCGAAGCTGGAGACCTTGTATTGGGCCTGCGTCGCGAACCCGACGCTCGGCGGCATGGGCGGCGGCGAGGGCGGCGGCGGCGGCGGCGAGCCGGCCGCGTCGGGCCTCGAGCAGCTCGTGATCGCGATGCCATCGACCGTGCGAACGCCGAACGCCACCGAGCCCATCCCGCTGGGGCCCACCGACTGCCGCGCCGTCGTGCACTACACGCTGCGCGGCTGCGAGGACGACGCCGCGTGCGAGACACCGGAGTGGGATCGCACCGCGTCGCCGCCTGCCTGGTGGCCCTGCTCGCTCGATGCGGCGTCGCCGTGAGCCGCGCGCTCCTCGTGGCGGCGATGCTCGTGCCCTGCGCCGTCGCGCAGGCGCAGGAGACACCTGTCCCGGCAGAGCTGCCCACCACGCCAGCCACGTCTCCTGCATCCCTTCCCGGCACGCCGCTTCCGCCCGACGAAGAGCCCCCCTTCGAGCTCTCCCTGCCCACCCAGGCCGACGAAGAGGCGTGGCGCGACCCCGGCTTCCGCCTCCAGCTCGGCGCGGGCTACGGCGCGCTCCTCGGCGTGGGCGGGCCGCCCGATGGCCGGCTGATCGGCGCCGTCGTCCGCGCCGGCCCGCGGCTCGACGAGGACTGGTCGCTGCTCGCGTCGTTCCAGTATGCGTGGGCCTCGAAGGCCGGTGGCCTCTCCGGCCTGCGCTTCGCCGGCACGCTCGATCCGACGCTGCACGTCGGCGAACACCTCGAGCTCGCGGTCGGCGTCGGGTTCGGCGGGCTCGTCGAAGGGAACACCGGCCGCGCAGATCCGGACGCCGAGCAGCGCACCGCGCTCAATGACTCCTACACGTGGCCGAGCGCCGCCGAGCCCCTGCCCCGCTGCGTCGGCGTCGGCGCCGCGGTGCTCACGCGCGCGAGCTGGATGATCGTGCTGGGGCCCACCTCGTCGACGGGCCTCTCCGCCGAGCTCGACGGCCAGTGGACCGGGTGCGTCGACGATCTCGGCCACGTCGAGCCCGACACGGCCCAGCCGATCGTCCGGCGCCAGTGGTGGCCGCACGTGGGCGGCACGCTGTCCTGGATGGTGGCGTGGCGATGACTCGACCTGCGCTGCTGCTCTTGTGTCTGCTCGTCGCGCCCGGTCCTGCGTGGGCCATCGAGGCGTCGACCCCGTCGGCGGAGCTGCCCGTCGACGCTCCGGCCGCCGCCCTCGCCGAGCCGCCTCCCGCCGCGTCGCCGCAAGCGATGACGCCGCCACGGGCCCTCACCCCGCCGCTCGTGCCCTATCCCGACGGCGCCCCGGCGATCACCGAGCCCGTGGTCGTACAGGTGCTGCTCCTCATCGACGCGGACGGCTCCGTCCCGCGCGTGGAGCTGCTCACGCCCGGCGTGCCCGTGTTTGACGAAGCCGTGCTCGCCGCCGCGGCCGGCTTCCGCTTCGAGCCCGCCCGCGCGGACGGGATCGCCGTACCGGTGCAGCTCTCGTTCACGCATACGTTCCTGCCGCCGCCGCCGCCGCCAGCCACCGTCGCCGACGGCCCCGCGCGCACCGCCGCCCTGCGCGGCCGGCTCGCCGAGAAGGGCACGCGCGCCCCGGTGCTCGGCGCGACCGTCGCCGCGGAGCTGTCCGGTCTTCACTACACCGCCGACGCGGACGAGCGCGGTCGCTTCCGGCTCGAGCTGCCTGCCGGCGCCGCGCGGGTGACCGTCCACGTGCCGGGGTATCGGCCATTCCTGCAGACCGAGGAGCTCGTCGCGGGAGAAGAGCTCGCCGTCAGCTACTACGTCGAGCGCGAGCGCTACGATCCGTATGAGATCGTGATCGTCGGCGAGGAGCGCCGCGAGGAGCTCTCCCGCATCACGCTGCGCGGCGCCGAGCTCAAGCAGGTCCCCGGCACCTTCGGCGACCCTTTTCGCGTCGTGCAGGCGCTGCCCGGCGTCGCCTCCGTGATCTCGCTGCTGCCCTACGTGGTCGTGCGCGGCGCGAGCCCCGCCTCCACCGGCTACCTGATCGACGGCACCCGCGTGCCCGCCCTCTACCACCTGCTCGCGGGCCCGAGCGTCATCCATCCGGAGTTCATCGACGAGGTGCAGTTCTACCCTGGCGGCGCGCCGGTCCTGTATGGCGGATACACCGGCGGCATCATCGACGGTCGCACCCGCCGCGCGCGGCCCGACGAGGAGCTGATCGACGTCGATCTGAACCTGCTGCAGGCCGGCGGCCTCGTGCGTCGCCCCGTCGAGTGGCTCGGCTCCACCGTCACCGTCGCGGCCAGATACGGCTATCCGGGCTTCGTGATGGCGCTCGCGACCGACGAGGCGTCGCTCTCGTACTGGGACTACCAGTTCCGGCTCGACCGCGGCGACGCGCGCAATGGCCTGACGCTCTTCGCGTTCGGCTCCCGCGACGTGCTCGAGACGCTCGCGCCCACGGCCGATCCGACGGCGGCCGATCCCGAGCTGGCGCCGAGCCTGATCCTGGGCTTTCACCGGCTCGACCTGCGCCTGAACCGCGGCAGCGGCGCCCTCGACGCCGAGTATCGGCTCGTGACCGGCTACGACGAGACGCAGAGCAGCGGCGCAGATCTGGGGACCTTCGTGCTCGAGCCCTCGACGCGCTGGCGCGTGCGGCTGCACGAGAGCCTCGTGCTCGTCGCGGGCCTGGAGGGCAGCTTCCACGACACGACGCAGGGCGACACGACGACCGGCTCCGAGGGACCCTCGTCGGAGACGGATCTGACGCTCTTCACCGAAGACCTGAGCCGGCAGTACGGCGCCGCCGCGCTCACGGAGCTGCTCTGGAGACCCACGCCGCGCTGGCTCGTGCGTCCGGGGGTACGCGCGGATCTGCGCAACGACGGCAATACGACCACGCGCTCGGCCGACCCGCGGCTCGGCGTGCGCTACCGGCTGCTCACCCGCGAGCTGGCAGAGCTGCCCGCGGACCTCGACGCGAGCGGCGTCTGGCTCAAGGGCGGGATCGGCATGTATCACCAGCCGCCAAGGTTCTTCCTCCCGCTGCCGGGCTTCGACGTGATGCCGCTCGAGTACGGGCTCCTGAGCGCCATCCAATCGAGCCTCGGCGTCGAGGTGCCGCTCGAGCGCGGCTTCGGCCTCGACGTGCAGGGCTTCTTCCACTGGATGGATCCGGTCGTCTTCGACGCGGCCTTCAACGCGGCGAACGTGAACAAGGTCGCCAATACGACGCTCGTCCCGACCTCGACGACGCCCGAGCCGGGCGCCGTACAGGAGGCGCTGGATCAGCTCATCGTGCCGAACCGAGGCCGCGCCTTCGGGCTGGAGACGTTATTGCGTCGCGAGGCCCACAACGGCCTCTACGGCTGGCTCTCCTATACGTTGTCTCTCTCCGAGCGGGAGCGCGAGGGCGCGTGGGTGCCGTACGACTACGACCGCACGCACCTCGTGAACCTGGTCTTCGGCGTGCCGCTGGCGCGCAGCTGGGACTTCGGCGGCCGGCTCCAGTACCAGAGCGGAAAGCCGGCCACGACGACGAGTGGCTACAACACCGCCCGCACCGACGGCTACGTCCGCTTCGACGTGCGCGTCGACAAGCGCGCCGTCTGGAACGACTGGCTGCTTGATTTCTATGTCGATCTCACGAACGTGGCGCTCTTCCCCGAGGAAGTGGCGCCGGGATCGACCCTCCGCTACGTGCTGCCGACGGTCGGCGTGCGCGGGCGGCTCTGACGCTGCGACAAGGAGCCTGCATGGCGCCCCCCGAGATGACGATCGACGCACGGCTGCTCGACCTGATGCTCCGCGCGGGCTCGCGCTGGGTGCTCTGGCTGCTGCTCGGGCTGAGCCTCGCGGCGGTCGCCGTGGCT
The DNA here is from genome assembly GCA_964354895.1 of uncultured Myxococcales bacterium. Lineage (GTDB taxonomy): Bacteria > Myxococcota > Myxococcia > Myxococcales > Vulgatibacteraceae > CAYHCR01. The sequence continues at coordinate 6,753 of CAYHCR010000081.1, forward strand.
CTGGAGCGGATCTGGTTCTTCGTGCAGGAGCGAAGGCCCGCTGCGAAGCTGCTCGCGGCGATCGCGACCCTGCGTCGCGACGGCCCGGCCGCCGCGCTCGCGGGGCTGCAGGGCGCGCGTTCGATGGATGCGGCGGTCGCGCGGGCGGCGCTCGCGGTCGCGCTCGACGGGACCGCGTCTGTGGAGGAGGAGCTGGCGGCTTCGGTCGAGCACGAGCGGCTGCGGTACGAGCGGGGACTGGCGTTCCTGGGCACGCTCGGCAACAACGCGCCCTTCATCGGCCTCTTCGGCACCGTGCTGGGGATCGTGCGTGCGTTCCATGATCTTGCGTCCAATACAGCGCTCGGCGCCGCCGCCGTCGAGGCCGGCATCGCGGAGGCGCTCGTCGCGACCGGCGTCGGCCTGCTCGTCGCGCTCCCGGCGGTGGCCGCCTACAACGCCTTCACGCGGCAGGTGGAGACGGCGACCTCGACCTCGGGCGCCCTCGGTCACTCCCTGCTCGCGGTGCTCAAGGCGGAGAAGCGACCGCCGCACGGGGGTGCGTGATGGCTGGCGGCGCGCGCAGGCGCGGCGTCATCACCGAGATCAACGTGACGCCGCTCGTCGACATCATGCTGGTGCTCCTGATCATCTTCATGCTGACCGCGAGCCTGATCTCCAAGCAGGCCATCGAAGTGGAGCTGCCGAAGGCGTCGCAGGGCGGCACCCCGGAGCCCACGACCCTCGCCGTGACGCTCACCAAGGACGGCTCGCTCTTCCTCGGCGGCGACGCCGTCACGCCCGAGCAGCTCCGGGACGCCGTGCGCGCCGCCGTCGCCAAAGACCCGAAGAGCCAGGCGATCATCGCTGGAGACAAGGACGTCTCCCACGGCCGCGTCGTGTGGGTGATGGATCTGGTGAAGTCGCTCGGCGTCGCGTCGTTCGCCATCCAGATCGATCCCGCGGGGCTCACGCCGCCTGCCCCTGCGGCGCCATAAATGTATCTTCGCCGGCTCGCCTTCACCGGGGTCGCCTCGGTGCTCGTGCACCTCGTGGTGTCGCGGCTTCTGGCAGAGCTGCCCGAGCGGCCGCCGGCCGAGCGCGCGCGCACGCTCTATGTGTCGATCACTTCGCCACCGCCACCGCCACCGCCGCCGGAGCCACCGCCGGATCCGCCGGCCGAGCTGGCCCCCACGCCGCCGCCCCCCGACGCGGTCCCGCGCCCGCGCACCGCGCCGCCGAAGCAGCCGCCGCGGCACCAGGCGCTCGTCGCCTCCGACCTGCCGCCCTCCGACGCGCCGCCGACCGAGCGCCCCGCCCTCGTCACGGGCCCCGCAGGACTGCCCGTCTTCGGGCTCTCGCTGGAGTCGACCTCGAGCGCCGGCACGGGGCCGTCGATGCCGGTCGGAAACACCCTGCTCGCAGGCGGCAAAGGTCCGCCGGGCGCGCCGGCGCTGCCGCCCGCGCCCGCCTACGAGGTGACGAAGATGCCCCTGCCGGTGGGCCGCTGCACGGGCCGATACACCGAAGCGGCCCGCAGCGCCGCGATCGAAGGCACCGTGGTGCTCGATCTGATCGTCGGCGAGGACGGCCGCGCGCGGGAGATCGTCGTCACACAGTCGCTAGGCCACGGGCTCGACGAGGCCGCCATCGCCGCCGTGCAGGGATGCCGTTTCAGCCCCGGCGAGCGCGGCCGGGTCCCGGTGCCGGTGCGGGTGAGGGGCTTCAAGATCCGGTTCTTCCTGCAGGGTGCGGAGTGAGTCGTACGAACGCGCCGCCGATCGCGCCGGCGCCTGTGGCAGCATCGCCCCTTCCCTCGTCCGGGCACGACGCTCGGACGCCCCGCCGGAATCGAGATCGTGACATGGCCACCCGGTACGTCGCCGTCGAGTGTGCGTGGCTCAAGCCATGGGTCACCCGCTTCGACGCGTCCATCGCCGACGTGCTGGAGCGGCAGGGGCAACGCCTGGCGGCCGGGATGCTCGCCGAGTTCCACCGGGCGACCCCCCGGTTCGCCGAGACGATCTGCCACAACACGTTGAGCGGCGACGCCTGGCCCAAATACATCTCGAAGAGACTGGTGGGGCACGTCGGCGCAGAGAAGGTGGCCGAGCTCCTGCTCGAATACGTGAACCACAATCCCCGCGACGGCGAGACCTGGCACCTTCAGGTGATGCTGTGGCTGCCGGGCGATGGGAATTTCGCGTCGATCTCCCTCAAGGACAACACGTCGAATTGCGAGGTCGACCTCTCGTTCGAAGACGGACATCCCGACGTGGAGGCCAGGACGCGGCGCGTGCTGGCGCGCTTCGATCCG
>CAYHCR010000082.1:0-8983 GCA_964354895.1 uncultured Myxococcales bacterium
CATCCCAGGGCGGGGGCTGCCGCGGGGGGAACGAAGGCGCCGAGCCGGTCGAGGGCGGCCTCTCGAGCTGGCACTGGCAGCGGGCGGCGGGAGGTCCCGGCGAGGCGCTCGTGCACTACGACGTCGTGGAGCGTGAGCTTCGCGGGGGACGCGAGCCTCGAACGGCGAGCCTGACGCCGAACGGGGCGCTGCAGGACGTCCCCGTCCCCCCGGGCGTGTCGCGCCACGTCGGGATCTCGCTGCGCGGCGGGCGGATCGAGGCGTTGCCCCCGGGGCCGCTGGTGGAGCTGCCGCGCTCCCGCTGGCAGCTCCCGCGAGCCGCGCGTGGTCCGGCCGTGTTGCAGCGCACGCTCGAGGACACGCCCTTCTACGCACGGTCACGGCTCGTCGGCGCCCACGAAGGTCGTCCGCTGACGTGGGTCCACGAGGCGCTCTCGCTCGATCGCTTCGACGCGGCGTGGGTGCGGTTTCTCCTGCCCTTCCGCATGCGGCGGGCGCCGTGAGCGAGGCGCTGCTCGCCGCGTCGCTCGGCTGGGCGCTGCTCGCGCTCGCCCTGGCGCTCGTCGCGCGGACGCGCTCGACCCTCCGGAGCGCGCGCCCGCAGGCGGCGCTCGGGCCGACGGGCGGCGTGCATCTGCTCCGGCCGATCGCGGGGCTCGAGCCGCGGCTCGAGGAGAACCTCTCCTCGCTCGGCGACGGCTGGGAGCGCCTCGGGCTGCGGGTGACCTTCGTCGCGGGCGCGCCGGACGATCCGGCGCTCGGGCCGGCCGAACGCGCCGCGGGGCTCCTGAAGGCCCGCGGCCTCGATGTCGCCGTGCTCGTCGCGCCGCCGGCGGGGCCGAATCGTAAAGCAGCACAACTGGCGTACGGGGACCGAGTCCGCTCGGACGACGCCGCGCTGCTCTGGTGCTGCGACTCGGACGTCGATCTGTCGGGGCGCGAGGTGACACGCCTGTTCACACCGCTCGCGGCGCCTCGCGTCGCGGCCGCGTGGGCGCAGCCGGTGGAGCGGGGCGAGGGGACCTCGGCCGGAGACCCCGCCTCTCGGGCGCTGCTCGGCGGCTCGTGGCATAGCTTCCCGCTGCTCGCGGGGATCGATCCGGCGGGCCTCGTCGGCAAGTGCTGGGTCGCCCGCCGGGCGGCGTTGACGCAGCTCGGCGGGATCGGCGCGCTCGACGGCGTGCTCGGCGAGGATCACGAGCTCGCGGCGCGGCTCACGCGGGCGGGCCTCCGGGTCGTGCCGGCGGCGCTCGTCGTGCCGTCGACCGCGGCGGGCCGGACGCAGGAGGAGGCCGTCGCGCGCTTCGGCCGCTGGCTGCAGGTCGTGCGCTTCCAGCGGCCGTGGCTCCTGCCGAGCTACCCGTTGATCTTCCTTCACGCCGCGCCGGGCGCTGCGCTGTCGCTGCTGGCCGCCGGGCTCGGGCCGTCGTGGTGGGTGGAGGCGCTCGGGATCGCGGGGGTTCACGCGCTGGTGCGGTCCTTCGTGGTGGCGGCGGCCGGGGCGCTCTCGGGCGACGCGCTCGCCCGACGCGGGGCCGGCGAGGTGGCGCTCGATCTCCTGCGGGCAGACGGGCTGCTGTGGCGGGCGCTCTGGCGCTGCTGCACGACCGACGAGATCCGGTGGCGCGGGCGCCGATACGGGCTCTCGCGGGGCGGGCTGCTACGCGAGCGGCCGGGGCACGTTCCCGCGGGCGAGGGCGGAGAGCAGCTGCTCGGCGAGCGGCGCGAGCGCCGGACTGCGGCCCCGCAGGAGCGTGACGGCGCCGGCGGGAGGGACGCCACTGCAGAGCTGTTCGTCGAGGGCGTCGAGCCCTTCGGTGACGGCGCGCTCCTGCGCGGCGGCGAGCGCCTGCACATCGCGACCGGTGGGGAGCGCCTCGCCGAAGCGCACGTGCAGGGCGGGCCGCTCCGACGCGCCGAACTCGTACCGGACGGCGACGGGCAGCGTCGGGACGCGGGCGGCGCGGGCGATCGCGGCGGCGCCCCGGGCGAAGCCGAGCGGGCGCATGGTCACGGGGCGCTCGCGGCCCTGGGGATAGATCCAGACGAGGCGGCCGGGGCGATCGAGCAGCTTTGCGGCGTAACGCAGCGCGCGGGCGCCATCGGCGGGGGCCTGCAGGTCGACGCCGAACCCGCCGAGCTTCGCGAAGAACGGCAGGCGCTCGAGGTTGCGCGCGTCCATGAGCGCGTAGCCGTCCGCGCAAAGCTCGCCGGCGAGCAGGAGCGCGACGAGCGGGTCCCACCAGCTGGTGTGGTTCCCGACGACGACCGCGGGGACGGCGGCGAGCAGCGCGCGGGCGGGCGGCAGGCCCTCCACGCGCACCTCGGAGAAGCTTTGCTGCATCCGGGACCGGACGTGCCGGCTGAACCAGGCCTGGAACGCGGGGCTCTTGTCCGCGGGGATCATGGCGCGCTCCGGAGGACGTCGTGACGGGGATCGAGAAGCTCTGCGTCTGGCTCGCGACCGGGCTCCCGGTGCTGCTCGCGATGGAGCCGTGGAGCCGCGTGCTGCACGGGCGTGTCTGGCACGGCCCGCTCTTCGTCGTACACCGCTCGCACCACCGCCCCCGCCGCGGGCGCTTCGAGTGGAACGACGTGCTGTCGGGCACGCACGCGCCGATCGCGATGGCGCTGATCCTGTGGGGCTGCGTCGGCCCGCAGGGCGTGGCGCGCGAGGTGGCGTTCGGCGTCGGCCTCGGGATGACGCTCTTCGGGCTCGCGTACGTGCTCGTCCACGACGGGCTCGTCCACGGTCGCCTGCCGGTCGGCCCGCTCGCTCGGAGCGCCTGGCTGGCGCGGGTGAAGCGGGCGCACCTGCGGCATCACGGCAACGGGGGCCGCGCGCCGTATGGGCTCTTCCTCGGTCCGTGGGAGGCCGACGAGCCGCGCCGTCGTCACGCCGCCTCGGGGGAGGCGAGCGAGCGGACGAGGCCAAACCCCCAGCGCGACACGGCGGCGGGCCCGAGCCGGGCGAAGACCTCTCGATAGACCTGCGGGTGGCGGGCTGCGGTCCTGCGCAGGAACGTCACGAACTCGGGCAGAGACGCCTCGTCGCGCAACAGGCGCCCGTAGGACTCGTCGCCGAGCTCCACGAGCGTGGCGAAGGACGCGTCGAGCAGCGCGTTGAGCGCGCCGGCCTGCGCGGGTCGCTGGGGTGGGGCCGCGAGCATGCGCGCGAGCGCCCCGGTGCCCCGGTGCAGCGCCGTGTCGTGGACGAGCGAGGGCAGCGGCGCCTGCAGGCGGCGCTCGTCGGAGAGCGCCTCGACGATCCCGCGCGCGGTCCCCTCAAAGGAGCGGAGCATCGCGCCGAAGCCGCAGAACGTGAGCGGCGAGTGGCGCGCGGCGGCGTCGCCGACGAGCACCGTACGCAGGCCCGGCGCGGGCGGTGGCGAGAGGCGCGACCAGCCCGGGATGAGCCCGAAGGTCGGCCGCAGCAGGCGAGGCGCGCCGCGCTTGTAGCGGGGCAGCGTCTGGAAGAACCGGGCGAAGAGGCGCGTGAGCTCACCGGGCTGCACAGCTTTCCGACGCGCGTAGTGGAACAGATAGACCGTCAGCTCGCCGGGCCGACCGGGGAACGCCTCCCAGACGTGCTGGCGCCCCTCCTCGATCCCTTCTGTCGTCGCGAGGATCTCGCCCACGTCGGGGCGGTACTCGTCGGGCGCGTCGCCCACGATCGCGCCCGCGAGCACGCCGCCGACCGTCGGACAGAGCAGATCCGGCGCCGCAGACGGGCTCATCGCGCCGCGCGCCTCGACGAGCAGGCGCGTGGTCACGATCCGCTCGCCGCTGGCGTCCCGCACCCGCAGCGCCACGCCGTGCGACCCGCGCCCCTCCGCGAGGACCTCCGTACAGTCATGCAATGAGACGCCGGCCTCGAGCGATCGGGCGCGCACCCGCGAGAGGAGCCCGCCGGCGTCGACCGCGTGATCGAGCACGCCGGTCACGGGGTGGACGCCGCCGCCGTGCCAGCGGCAGGTGCCGGTGCGGTAGCGCGCGAGCACGAGCGCGGAGAGCTCCGCGTCCGTGAGCAGCCCGCTGCGGACGAGCGGTCGCAGCTCCGGGGCCGAGGCGTTCCACTCGCGGTGCGCCACGCCGATCTGCCCGCGATCAAAGACGCCGACGCGCAGCCCGGCCGCCGCGAGCAGCGGCGCGTGCAGCAGGGAGAGGCCGCCGCCGGCCAGCACGACGTCGAAGTCGGGGCGGTGGCCCGCGTCCGGCGGCGGCGGGGCGGTCGGGGGCGCGGGGCGGGAGGCGCTCCACTCGTCGAGCCGTGCGAGCCGCTCGGACAGCTCTGCGCCACCAGCCTCGCGCACGATCGCGGCGGCGTCGCTCACGGCGCGACCGTCTCAGGGCGCGCCTGCGCCCCCGTGGCCGGCGCGGTGGCCGGGTCGTCTCCGGCGGCCGCGTCGAGCCGACGCACGGCGACGAGCAGGTGCGCGTTCGCGGGCAGCACGGCCGGGCCTCCCGACGCGGGCCGCGCGAAGACCGCCGGCAGCGAGCGCAGCAGCAGCCAGAGCTTGCGCGCCGCAGAGGTGCTCGCCCGCGCGGAGACCGCGTCCCACGAGCGCGCCGCCAGCACGTCGCCGATCGCCGCGTAGATCCGCCGCGCGGCGCGGATCGCCGGCCGGCAGGCCCACGGCAGGCGTGCCACACCTGCGTCCGAGCGCAGATAGAGGCGGTCCGCCTCCGCGAGCAGGCGTCCCACGACGCGACCGAGCGCCGCCGAATGGGCGGGCGCCGCGAGCAGCGCGTCTGGCTCGAGCCCCTCCTCGCGCAGCCAGCCGAGCGGCAGGTAGAGCCGCCCCGCCCGCAGATCTTCCCCCACGTCGCGCGCGATGTTCGTCAGCTGCATCGCGACGCCCAGGTCCGTCGCGCGCGCCAGCGTCTCTTCGTCGCGCACGCCCATCAGCAGCGTCATCGTCGCGCCCACGGAGCCTGCGACGCGCGCGCCGTAGTCGTGCAGCTGCTCGATCGTCTCGTAGCGCCGGCGCCCGGCGTCCCAGGCGAAGCCCTCGAGCAGCGCCTGCAGGAGCGCGCGCGGGACGCGGCGCCGACGCACCAGCGAGCGCAGGGCGCGATCGATCGGGTCGGAGCGCGGGACGTCGCCGTAGACGCCATCGAGGCGACGGTCGAGCGCGTCGATCGCCGCGGGCTCCTGCCCCGGTGAGAGATCGACGGCGTCGTCCGCCACGCGGCAGAAGGCGTAGTACACGGCCGCGTCGTCCCGCAGCGCCGCCGGCAGCAGCCACGACGCCGCCGAGAACGAGCGGCTCCCGCGGGCGAGCAGCGCGTGGCAGTGCTGCAGATCTCCCGCGTCGGTGGCCGATCGCTCCACGCGAGGTCAGCGCCGCACGGGCGCGGGGACCACGGTGTCGAGCACCTTTGCCGAGGAGAGCACGCCGGGAAGTCCTGCGCCCGGGTGCGTGCCGGCGCCGACCAGATAGAGCCCCTGCACGTCCTCGCTCCGGTTGTGCGGCCGGAAGTAGGCGCTCTGCGTCAGCACCGGCTCGAGCCCGAAGGCCGCGCCCTTCACCGAATTGAGCCGATCCCGGAAGTCGAGCGGCGTGAGCATCCGCGAGGTGACGATGTTCTGGCCGAGCCCCGGCAGCACGGTCTGCGAGAGGAAGCGCTCGATGCGGCGGCGATACGGCTCCGCCTCGACCTGCCAGTTCACCTGCGCGTCGAGGTGCGGGACCGGGCTGAGCACGTAGAAGGCGTCGTGGCCGGCGGGCGCGAGCGACGGGTCGGTCGCCGTCGGGCGGTGCAGGTAGAGGCTGAAGTCATCCGCCAGCTTCTTGTGCGCAAAGATGTCATCGAGCAGGCCCTTGTAGCGGGGCCCGAGCAGGATCGAGTGGTGCGCGACGTCGGGGTACTGCCGGCGCGTGCCGAAGTACCAGACGAAGAGGCTCATCGAGTAGCGGCTCTTCTCGATCTTCTCGTCGGTCCACCGGCGGCGCGCCTCCTTGGGGACGAGGTGCTTGTAGGTGAAGGCGCTGTCGGCGTTGGAGACGACGACGTCCGCCGGCAGGACTTCCCCGTTCTCGAGGAGCACGCCCGTGGCGCGGCCCTGCTCGACCCGGATCTGCTTCACCGGCGTGCTGCAGCGCACTACGTTGCCCTGGCCCTCGATCAGCTTCACCAGCCCGTTCACGAGCGAGCCGGTGCCGCCGATGGGGAAGTGGACGCCCCACTTGCGCTCGAGGAACGCGATCAGCGCGTAGATCGAGGTGGTGGAGAAGGGATTGCCGCCGACGAGCAGCGTGTGGAACGAGAGCACCTGGCGGAGCTTCTCGTTCTTCACGAAGCCCTTCACGAGGCCGTAGACGGTGCGGAAGCTTTGCAATCTCGCCATCTCCGGCGCGATCCGCAGCATGGAGCCCCACGTCTCGAAGGGCACGTGCGCGAGCTTCGTGAAGCCGACGTCGAAGATGCGCTCGCTCATCTTCACGAAGCGCTCGTAGCCGTCGACGTCCTCGGGTGAGAACTTCTGCAGCTCGCGGCGCATGGCCGCGGGATCTCCGGTGTAGTCGAAGCTCGTGCCGTCGTAGAAGCGCACCCGGTAGAAGGGCGTGACGGGCCGAAGGTCGATCTCGTCGGACATCTTCCTGCCGCACAGCGCCCAGAGCTCCTCGAAGAGGAACGGCGCGGTCACCACCGTGGGGCCGGCGTCGAACGTGAAGCCGTCCTGCTTGTGGACGTAGGCGCGGCCGCCGGGGGCGTCGAGCTTCTCGAGCACCGTGACGCGGTAGCCGCGGGCGCCGAGGCGGATGGCGGCGGCGAGTCCGCCGAAGCCCGAGCCGATCACGACGGCATGCGGGGAGGTCTCCGAGCGGCGCTCGGTGTTCGTCGGGAGGGTGTCGTTCTGCATAGGGTTAGTCTAACGAGCAGGTCAACCTTTGACAACACGCCGCTGGAGACCTACGTTCGCCCGTCCGCACCGCTTGGGGCCCAGCGGCGCCAACAGCCCGAGGATGAGCGCATGGCGAAGGCAGACGAGGGCGCGGCGGGCCGGTACCGGATTCAAGCCGTGTCCAAGCTGACGGGCGTACCGGCACCGACCCTGCGCGCGTGGGAGCGTCGCTACGGCGTGCCCGCGCCGCTGCGGACCGCGTCGAGCTACAGGCTCTACGACGAGCACGCCGTCGAGGTGATCGGCCGCATGCGGGATCTCGTCGCGTCGGGCATGGGCGCCTCCGAGGCGGCGCAGGCCGTGCTCGTTTCGGGGCCTGCGCGGACGGTCGCGCCCCAGGATCCGTACGAGGCGACGGCCGCGCGGATCGTCGAGGCGACGCGGCGCTTCGATCCGGAGGGCCTCGATCGGGCGGCCAGCGAGTGCTTCACGCTCGGCCCGGCGCCGCACGTCTACGACCGCACGATCTCGCCGGCGCTGCGCACGATCGGCGAGCTCTGGCACGCCGGAGAGATCTCCGTCGCGCAGGAGCACCTCGCGACCGATCGACTCCAGACGGTGCTGCGGGACCTGCTGCGGATCGTGCAGCCCGTCGCCCCGGAGCGCACCGCGCTGCTCGCGTGCTTCGAGGACGAGCAGCACGATCTGGGCCTGCTCGGGGCAGCGCTGCGCTTCGCGTCGTGGGGCTACCGGACCGTGCTGCTGGGCGCGCGCACCCCGCCGGGCGCGCTCGGCCACGCGATCGGCTGGCTGCGACCGGAGGTGGTCGGGCTCTCGGTCGTGATGCCGCCGCCGGCGGCGCGCGCGCGGGAGCTCGTCGATCAGTACGCAGACGCCTGTCGCGGCGCGGTCTGGGTCGTGGGCGGCGAGGGCGTCGCGGCGCTCTCACGGTTCGTCGAGGCGCGCGGCGGGATCGTCTCGACGCCGGGCGACGATCCGGCCTTCAAGCAGCGGATCGAGAAGGCCGTGCGCGAGCGGGCGCTCGCCGGCCGCAGCGCGCCGTGACGGGCGCAGAGGCCACGTGAACCCGGCGCTGCTGCTCACGCTGGCGCTCGGCGCCGAGGCGCCTGCGCCGGCAGCGCTGTCCGAGGCCGGCGGCTGGGTGCTCTGGGCCGGCCATCAGCTCGTGACGGGCGCGCAGTCGGCGCCCGTGATCGGCGAAATTCGGACGCGGACCGACAGCTTCCTCCTCGCGCGCGCGCGCAGGACGGAGGCCGGCTGGGAGTTCGAGCAGCGCGCCTGCCGCGTGGAGATCGCCGACGTCGCGGGCGCGAGCGTGACGATGGCCCGGCCCGTCGAGCGACTGCCGGAGGCGCGCTTCACGCTCACCGAGAAGCTCGGCGCCTTCGAGGGGGGCTGGTTCAGCCTCTGGGGCCGTGAGGACGTGGACGGTGACGGGCGGCCGGGCGCGACCGTGATCGTCGACGCGCCGCTCTGCGGCGGCACGCTCGAGGTCGCCTCGCGGACGGGCAATTTCGCCAGCGCAAGTCCTGCAGGTGGCGCCTTGCGCGGCACGATCCGCGTCCGGGTCGAGCAGTGGATCCTCGGCACCGACGGCGCGTGCCTCTCGCTCGTGGCGAAGGACACCGACGAGCGCATGACGGGCACCTTCGCGTATGCAGAGGTGCCCGCGGGCACGACGTGCGCGACCCTCGAAGGCAGGCCCTGGCCGGTGCGCGCGCGCGAGCCGTAGCCGCGTTCAGCGCAGCCCGACGCCCCACGCCAGCCCGAACGCAGAGAGGGCGAGCGCGACCCCGACGGCCCAGTGCCAGAGCGGCCGACGGGGCGGCGGGATGGGGATCGGCAGCAGGCCGCCCTCCTCCGCGCTGCGCGTGACCAGCTGCGAAGCCTCCCCGACCACGGTCCGCGCCGGCGCTTCGGCCCCGAAGCCACGCTGGGTCAGCAGCGCCATGAGCCGCGCCTGCGGGTGGACGCCCCGCAGCAGAGACGCCGCGATCGCCTCGAGCTCGACGGCGACCCACTCCGCGGACGGAGGGCGCGACTTCGGCTTCTGCGCGAGGCAGCGCTCCACGAGCCGCGCGAGCCGGCGCGGGACGTGGGGCGCCTTGCTGC
>CAYHCR010000083.1:0-6578 GCA_964354895.1 uncultured Myxococcales bacterium
CTCGCCGCCCAGCGTGAAGAACGTCCCGAGGTCCGTCTCGGTGAAGAAGCCACGGCGGATCTTGACCGGTACGCCGGTCATCGGGGTGGCGGCCGACGCGACCGTGGGGAGCGCAAAGGCGAAGACGACGACGGCGAGGCGGAGCGGGTTCATGGTCGAGTCATGCTCGTCGGGGGCGGGAAAGACAAAGCCGGCGCACGCCCCACCCCGGGGTGCGCGCGCCGGACCTGCGATCATGGAAGAGGACGGCTGCGAGCCTGCGGCTACTCCTCACCCGTTTCGGCGCCGCCCGCGGCGCGGAAGATCCACGGGTACGTGACCATCACCTGCCCACCACCCTGCGGCTCCGGGAACTTCCAGCGCTTGATCTTCGAGACCATGCACTCGGAGACACCCCCGCTGCCCATCGTGTCCTGCTGCACGCTCGCCTCGTCGACACCGCCGGCGCCACCGATCACGAACATGATCGCGACCTTGCCCTCGAGGTTCGGCTCCTTCTGGAGCTCCTTCTCGTAGCAGTACTTGATCTCGTTCCAGTGCTTGCGGATGACCTTGCCGATGACCTCCTTGGAGAGGCCGCCGACGACCGTCGTCTTGCCCGGGACGATGCGCGTGCTGCCCTTGCCCTTGCCACCGAGGTCGATCGAGCCGTAGCCACCCGCGCCACGCCCGCCGCCCTTCGTGCCGAGACCACCGAGGCCCAGCCCCGTGCCGCCGCCGCCGGAGCCAGCGCCGCGCGAGCCGAGGCCGCCGACGCCGTGGGCGTCACCCATTCCGGCGCCACCCTGCAGCCCACCGAGCGCCTGGTTGATGCCGGTGCCGAGGCCACCCGGCCCGAAGATGTTCGAGGCCGCGCCGTCGTCGCTCATCGCGCCGAGGAGGCCGGCGGCGAGGACCTTCTTGCGGTCCTCTTCGCGCTTGTTCGCGTCGACCTTCTGCGCGCCCTTCTTGGAGGGATCGGCGTCCTTCTTCTTCTCTTCCTTCTTGCCGAACTTGCCCTCGTCGTCCTTGGGCTTGGCGCCCTCCTTGATCCCCGAGAGATCGAGCTTCTTCTTGTCCGGGGACTTCAGGATGAGCTTCGTGTAGCGGTTCGGGTTCTTGAAGAGATCCTCGGAGAGGAGCGCGTCGTCGAGCGGCGTGACCAGCATCGCCGCCAGCAGGATCGCGTGCGCCATCACTGCGATGGACAGGACCTTCGTGAAGTAGAGGTCGACCTGCTCGAGCAGGCCGGTCTTCTCGTGGTGCGGCGGCCGGATGAAGCGCAGCACGAATTCCAGCGTGCCGAACTGCACCTTGGCGACGTCCTCGAGGCCGATCGTGGCCGAGGTGCCCGCCTTCTCTTCCTTGCCTCCCTTGCGGAGGAGGATCGTGCCGCCGGGCGGGGCCGTGATCGAGGCCTGCGAACCGTTCACGGTCGCGAGGACGTGCTTCTCGACCGTGTCGACGTAGACGTGGAAATCAGCGTCGATGCCCTGCCCGATCGTGACGGAGCCGGAGTCGAACTGCGACGCCTCCATGATCGCGTCGCCCCAGATCAGGGCCACGTCGAGCGCGCGCTGATCCGCCTTCGGGCGGACATCGGGCGGCAGCTCTTCGTAGAAGATCGCAGAGGCATTGCGGCCGCGCAGGCCGCCGAACAACGAGGCGGGTTTTCCGCCGGACGGCTTCTTCTTGCTCACGTGCTCCTCCCGCGGCGGGGGTGGCGGACCCTTCTTCTTTCCGCCCTTCCCGTCCGGTTCCGGCCGCTTGGAGTCGGCCTTCGGCTTGGATTCCTGCTTCGAATTCGTCTCGCTGGACTTCGCTTCGACCGGCGTCGAGGCGGGCGGCACGCGGTCGACGACGACGGCCGCGGGCACCGTCACGACCTCGGTCACCGTCGCTTCACCGAACGTGACCCGCAGCTTCGTCCCACCGAGCTCGAGCACGTCGCCCGAGGCGAGCGCGGTCGGCTCGGTGAGCCTGCCGCCCTGCAACCGTGTCCCACCTTCGCTGCCGAGATCGACGGCCTGAACGCCGTCCTTCTCGCGCTTGAGCATCAGGTGGAGCGCGGAGACCCTGGGGTCCTCGACGATGATCGCCGCAGAGCTGCCCGAGCCGACGATCGCAGAGTCGCCGGGCAGCGCCAGCTCGCGGACCTTGCCCGAGGGCTCGGTCAGCTTGAGCAGCACTTCGGCCTGCTTCGGATCGGCGTTCCTGCTCGGCATGCGGTCGGCTCGCTCCCGGACGGACTAGAGGTTGTCGGCGCTCTTCTGCAGCTCAGGCAGGAAGTTGTCCCGCATCTTGATCAGCGAGCTGAACTTCGTCTTCTTCCGGTTGAGCAGGTACGAGCCCTCGGGCTTCGTCAGTTCGCCCTCGAGGGTGACGTCGTTGAAGTCGACGACCGTCTTCTTCTTGTAGACGACCTTGTCGGCCTCTCGGATGACCTTGTCTTCAGCGGCGGCGGGCGTCGCCATCGCCGTGACGGTCACGAGCAGGAGTCCGATGAGGATGGAGCGCTTCATGAAGCACCTCGTCCGGCCGAATCGGGCCGGCTCGTCTGCTCCGACAGCGACAGGACCGATCGGGTTCCGGCCGGGCGTCTCGCTTCGGAGGGTCGAACGTACAAGGGGGCGGAGTCTACGCGTCCCCGGAGCGGAATCTCAACCCCCGATGAGGCCGGGGGGCGTCGTGGCGAGCGCGCCGACTACTTGGTGCCCGCGGCCGGAGGCGGCGGCAACGGCGGCGGCGGCGGCTTGGGCGCTTCAGCCCCCGCAGCAGGCGGCGGAGCGATGGGCGCAGGCGCGGCGGCGCCGTCGGCCGGCGGCACGGCGGCGTCGGGCACGAGCGCCTCGTCGCCGGTGCCCTCCGGGATGAAGTTCAGGTCGCCGGCATCCTTGGCCTTCGCGCCGCCGACGCCGAGCTCCCGCTTCTTCGCCTCGGGCGGCGGCGCCGCGGGCGCCTTCTTCTTCATCTCGATCACCTGGAGGCGCTGCTCGGCCGCCTGCTTGCGCGGCAGCTCGCCAGCCATCGCGAGGTACTCCTTGTAGCCCGCCTCCGCCTTGGAGAGGTCCTTGAGGTCGCCGTACTGGATCTCGGCGATCTGGAACACCGCCTCGGCGTCCTTGCGGATCGACATCGCGCGGTCAAACGAGACGAGCGCGTCCTTGCCCTTCTTGCCTCCCTGCAGCGCGAAGGCGCGGTGCAGGTGCGCCTCGAAGCTGTTCGGCTCGAGCCCGGAGGCCTTCGTGAACGACGCCTCGGCCGCCTTGTAGTCGCGGTAGGCGAGCGAGACGGCGCCCGAGTTCATGTTGCAGGAGAAGCAGTTCGGATCGAGCTCGACCGCCTTGCGGAACATGCCGAGGGCGGCGCGGCGGTCCTCGTTCTTCATGTAGATGATGCCGAGGTTGTTGTAGACGCCGGCGTCCTTCTCATCGAGCTTCTTCGCCTCGACGAGCACGAACTCCGCGAGCCGCAGGTTGCCCTGGTCCAGGTAGACGAGGCCGAGGTTCTTGTAGGCCTCCGGGTTGTTCGGCGTGCGCGAGAGCAGCTTCCGCAGCGAGCCGATCGCCGCGTCATACTTCTTCTGGATCCGCAGCACGACGGCGAGGTTGTTGAGGTAGTCGACGTCGAACTCGTTCGCCTTGAGCGCCGTCTCATACAGCTTCGCAGCCTCGTCGAGCTTGCTCGCCTGCCGATACGCGAAACCGAGGTTCAGCGTCGCGCCCCGGTGCGTCGAGTCGAGCTTGAGCGTCGCCTCATAGGCCGAGACGGCGCCCGCGAGATCGCCCTTCCCCTCGAGCGCCTTCGCGAGGTTGTACTGCGCGTTGACGAGCGAGGCGTCCTTGGCGAGCGCCTTCTCGAACGCGCCCTTCGCGGCCTCGAAGTCATTCGCGGCGAGCGCCTTCGCGCCGTCCTCGAAGAGCTCGGGCGCCGTCCGCTCCTTCTTGACCGCGAAGGGCAACGTCGGCTCGACGGGCTTCGGCGGCGGGGGCGGCGGCGTCGCGCAGGCCGCGAACGAGGCGAGGAGGACTGCGGCGGCGGGGAGACGGAATGTATGCAGGTTCATGGTGGTCCTCGCCTACTTCTTCTTCAGGAGGATGCCCGGCTTCTTCTTGCCGTCCTCGCCGTCAGCCGCGTCCGCGTCCTCAGCCGGCGCGTCGTCCTTCTTCACCGGCGCGCCCCCGAGGCCCTTCTTCTCTTCCTTCTTGGGCTCGTCGACCTTCTTCTCCTTCTCCTTGCCCGCCATCGCGCCGCCGAACTTGTGGTCCGGGGTCGGGGCGATGCCTGCGCGGGAGAAGAACTCGGAGCCGGTGTAGCTCGCCAGGCGGATCTCGCCGTAGGTGCCCGACTTGAACTTGTTCAGGGCGTTCTGCGCCTCGATCGTGAACTCGTTGTAGATACCGAGCTCGTACGACTTCTCGAGCGCCTTCTCCCACGCCTCGATCGCCTTCTCTTCCAGCGGGAAGGCGCGGTTCTCAAGCTCGCTGCGATACATCTCGAGCTGCTCGTCGTCGAGCCCGGCCGGATCCGGCGAGTCGAGGAAGTTCTTGGAGAAGTCGGCGTTGATCTGGCCGATGCGCATCAGCGCCGCGATGCCCCAGTCGCCCGAGCCGATCTGCAGGACCTTGGTGTACTCCTCGATGATCGGCGGCGTCGCGGCGACCTTCGCCTTGAGCTGCGCCTTGAGGGTCTTCGCGTTGTCGAGCTTGATGCGCTGGTAGGCGGCCCACCGCGCCTCGAGCATGAGGAACGCCGCGTGCGCGTAGGCGTCGACGTACGTGAAGCTCTTCTTCTCGTCGCCCGTGACCTTCGGGAACTCCTTGAAGCAGACCTCGAGGAGCTTGAGCGCGTCGTCGTTCTTCTTGAGCTTCTGCAGCATCATAGCCTTCTTGTATCGGGCGAAGAACGCCTTGCCGGGCGACAGACCCTTCTCGTAGTCCTTGAGGTAGTCGGTGTAGGCCTGCTCGGCCTTCACCCAGTCCTTCTGCTTCTCGCGGATGAGCGCGATGTTGAAGGCGAGCACCTCGGGCGCGAGCCCGCCCTTCACCGTGCGGTAGTTCCGCATGTAGTCCTGATACAGCGTGATCGCGCGGTCGAAGTTGCCGAGACCCTCGGTCCAGAGCGCCGCGTTATAGAGCGCGTCGGACGCGCGGAGCGGCTGCGCCTGCTTCGCCTTGTCCTTGTCTGCCTGCAGCGCCTTGATCACGTCCTCGTGCTTCTTGAAGGGCCCGGACGCGGCCTTCTTCGCCGGCTTCTTGCCCTTCTCCTCCTTGACGGGCGGCGCGCGCAGCTGGTTCGCGACCTCCCACTCGACGAGGAAGCGCTCGTAGTAGTCGGCGGCCTTCGTGAAGTCGCTGGTCTGCTGGTAGAAGCTCGCGAGATCGATCGTCGCGTCGGCGCGGAATTTTGTCTCCGGATACTCGCCGAGGATCTGCTCACCGACCGCGATCGCCTGATCGAGCTCCTTGGCCTCCTGGTAGATGACCATGGAGTAGCGGAGCGCCTGATCGGCGTAGGGCGACTTCGGGAACTCCTTCACGAACTCGCGGAACATCGGCGCGGCCTTCGTCGGCGCCTTCTCCTGCTTGTAGACGACGATGTCGATGTACTTGTACTGCGAGCCCTCCATGATCTTCGCGAGCTCCGCGCTCCACTTCTCACCGGGCTTCGCGAGCTTCTTGTTCTCGAAGAAGGCGCGGGAGACGCGCGCGAGCTCCTGCCACTCCTCCTTGGTCTCGAGGATGTTGAGCGAGAGATCCGCGGCCTTCTGCGCCTGCGGATCCGTCGGCCACTTCAGGATGATGTCTGCGAACCGCTTCGCGGACTCCGTGAAATGGTTGCGGTCGTAATACAGGAAGGCGGCCTTGTAGCGGACGTTGATCTCGTCGCCCTCGAGCCGCTTGTCCTCTGCGGAGATCTGGGCGTAGCGATCGCACGCCTGAATCATCTTCTGCTCCCACTTCGGGATCGCCTCCTCCTTGCGCGAGGCGAAGGTGTCGCCCTTCTTGAACTCCTTCTTCTGCTTCTTGACCTCGCCCTTGCCCTTCTTCTCGTCGACCGCCTGATCGTCGCGGAGCTCCGTCTTCGTGAGCTCACCCTTCTCGATCGCGATCAGCTTCTCGTAGCAGAGCAGCGCGTTGTAGGCGGATGTCTTCGCGTAGGAGCCCTTGGCATCACGCTTGTAGGCCGCCTCGTACTGATCCGAGGCCTTCTCCCAGTCCTCCAGCGTCCAGAGGATCTCGGCGTAGTAGAACTGGAGGTTGTAGGCCTGATCGGAGTCCGCGAAAGAGTCGAGGTACTCCTTGTAGATGTTTGCGGCGACCCGATACGTCTTGACCGCCTTCGTCTTCTGCGCCTCCTGGTGGTAGTCGGTGACGAGCTCGCGCATGGCGCCCTCCGTCACCTCATACGCCGACGCGAGCGCCCCCTTGTTCGAGGCGTTCGCCGTCGCCCACGCGCTCTTGGGCCCGTAGTTCTTCACCAGGATCTTCATCTCCGCCACGACCTTGTCGCGCTGCCGAAGACCCTCGAAGGCCTTCACGACGTTCGCCTGGTACTCGGGCGCCTTCTGGTCGTTGCTGTCCTCCTGGATCAGCAGG
>CAYHCR010000083.1:6588-8980 GCA_964354895.1 uncultured Myxococcales bacterium
CGAGCTTCGAGAAGTAGCCACGCGCGCGATCCTTGGGCGCCTTCTTCTTGTAGTACTCGTTGGCCTCCTCGATGGCGTCGAGCTTCTGCCACGTGAGGATCATGTCGTTGAGCGCCTCGCCCTTGAGCGCGACCTCGTTCTTCTTCTTGCCGCCCTCGGAGCGTTCGACGACCTCCTTGAACTGCTTGAGGGCGTCGTCGTACGAGCCGGCGTTGAAGGAGCACCAGGCGAGCTTGTAGACGGAGAAGTTGTAGATGCGGGGCTCGCGCTCCTTGGCGTAGTCGCGCGCCTTCTCGTAGGCGGTGCGCGCGCGGCCGAGGTCATTGGCGGCGAAGTAGTGCTCGCCCATCGCGACGTACGAGTCGCCGACGAACTGCGACTTCGGATACTGCGTCACGAGATCGCGATGCCGCGCGACGGAGTCGTCCTTCTTGCCCTTCTCATACAGGTTCGTCGCGAGCGCGAAGAGGACCTCGTCCTTGCGGTCGTAGGTCGGGTAGTCCTTGAGGATCTGGTCATAGAGGCGCAGCGCCTCCTCGCGGTAGAGCTCGCTCTTCCGGTTGTCGAGCTTGGCCTCGGGGCCACACTTCCCCGTGCCCTTCTGGTCGACACACTGAAAGTACGCCTGCCGTTTCAGATCCCACGTGCCCATCTCGGTGAAATACATGTACTTCGACTTCTGAATCCAGAGCTCGGCGAGCCGGAACAGGAGCTCGGCCTTCTGGGGGCCGACCATGTTCGGGTTCTTCAACACGTTCTTGAGCTTCTCGATCGCCTCGTCGCGCTTCTTGTCGGCCTCGACCGTGCGCTCGGCGTCCGAGAGATCGGAGGCCTTCGCGTCGAACGTCGCGGGCCCCTTGCGCTCCTCGACCTTGGGCTTCGGGTCCGGCTTCTTATCGTCCTTCTTCGCGGCCGGTGCGACGGCCGGCGGAGGCGGGGGCTTCGGCGCGGCCTTCTTCGCGGCGGCCGACGAAGAGGCGACGGCGAGCGGCAGCGCGAGCAGAGACGCGAGGAGGACCGACGATGCGGATCGAGCGAGCGACTTCATCCAAGGACCCCAACACGGTCGCGGTGACGACCGGGGAATGACCGAGGGCCGCCGAAGCGGCCCGCGTGCGGCAGGCGGGAAGGACGGGCAGGACGGCCCCGTCACTCCTCTTTCTTCTGGCAGCCGGAGCGGAGCGTGAACTGGTAGTAGCCGATCTCGTCGATCCAGAACTCACCCTGGAACCGCCAGTACTCCCAGTCGTCGGCGGGGTTCGACGGCCGCTCGAGGTTCTGCGCGACGAGCGCCGCGCGGAAGTCCCAGCCCGTCTCCAGCCGCTTCGCCGAGGCGTCGGCGTTCTCGAACTTGATGAGCTCGGCCTGCGACTCGAAGCCCTGGATCTGGGCGACGATGTCTGCGAGGCGCTGCTTGACGAACTTGCCGGCGACGTTCTCGAGCACGTTCTTCTGCTGCTCGATGATCTCGCCATACTCCTGCGCGAGGCGCGTGCCGCGGAACGTCGGGCTCGTGGTCAGGGCCTCCCGCTCGCGCTCCAACGAGCTGATGTATCGCCGGAAGCCACGCATCCGCTTGTTGCCGGCGATGTAGGTATAGACCGCGCGGGGGAGGATGGTGCGCTGCGCCGGATCGTCGATCAGCTTGTAGTACCAGGAGAACTCACGATCTCCCTCTAGCGTGAGGGAGACCTTGGCCTTCATCCCGCCGTAGCTCTTGGTGAAGGAGTCGAGCGCCGCCTCGGCCTCGTCATACAGGCAGGCCTGGTAGTAGATCGTCGACTTCAGGATCCACGACTCCGGCTGGAAGGAGCCCGCGAACTGCGGCGCGTGGAGCGCCTGCAGCGAGCCGAGCGCGCCACCCATGTCGTCGTTGAGGAAGCGGGCCCAGCCGTTCTCGAAGAGCGACTCGTCCCAGTACTCGGAGAAGCGCGGGATCTGATCGTAGTACTGGACCGAGCGGTCGTATTCGCCGAGCCCGTAGTAGGCGCGCGCGAGGCCGAGCCGCGCGAGGTCCTTGAGCTCGGAGAGCCCGTCGTAGGGGACGTTCTTGCTATTCAGCCCGAGGATCTCCTCGAAGAGCGCGACCGCCTCCCGGGAGGCCGCCTCGACCTGATCGTTCTGGCGGCCCTGCTGGATCGTGACGATCGCGAGCAGGTAGCGGGCGTGGGCGTAGGCGATCGAGTCGACCGGGACGACGCCGAGGAAGCCCTTCGCGTCGTCGAGCTGGCCGGCGCGGTACGAGACGACCCCGACCAGATAGTTCACGCGGTGGAGGTACTCGGGCTTGAGGCTCTGGAACGCGTCGCCGTACTCCTTGTTGAGCACGGAGGGCACGATCACGTCGTCGTCGAGCGCGGCGGCGACGTCCACGAGCCCCTGCGCCGAGGGC